>JBCCLS010000087.1:0-8991 GCA_039026835.1 Bacteroidota bacterium
CCTGTATTGAAACTTTCTGATACAAGAGACATGGTCATTTTAAAATCTGCGAAAGCCATTTCGACTTGTCGCTGTTTGTCCCATTCATTTATGAATAGGCCAGTAGTGAGAACAAATACAGCTGCAACAGAAATCCATTTTAAATAATTTTTTCTTCTAGGTTGTAATGGAACGTTGCCGGTAAACTTCTCCGCTTTGAGACTTGTAAAATATTGAAACATTGGCTGGTATTCTTGCAAATGCGGCGCCACATTGTCTTGCGAAAAATACGATTGCAACTCTTGTTCTTCTTGAACCGTTGTTGTTGCTTCAAAATACTTATCTACTAATTTTTCTATGTTAGCTAACTCCATAGTTATGTTTTTTTGTAAGTTCTTGTCTTATATATTTTCTTGCTCTTGATAGTGCCACACGAATCGCTGTTGGGTTCATGTCTACTACTTTGGCAATTTCATCAAAATCGTACTGTTCTACATCGCGCAATTGTATGATGATTTTTTGTTGCTCTGGCAGTTGTTCCATGATTTCGTGTACAAAACTGACACTATCTTTCAATTCTACTTTTCGTTGCAATGAGGTGTTTTCATCTTTATAATTGCTATGCACCAACTTTAAATTACTTGCTTGCTTTGATTTTAGTTTATCCAAACAATAATTTTTTGTCATTGTCATTGCAAAAGCTTCCACATTATTATATGCCTCAATCTTCGATTTCTTCGACCACAATTTCAATAATACTTCTTGTGTTGCGTCTTCTGCCTCTTCGTTGGAAACTAGCAAACGCTTTGCCAATCGGTACAATTTGTCTTTAAAAGGCAATACGGTATGTAAAAAATCTGCCTGTTTCATTTATATGATCTATTGATTTCGGTTAGTTATAAGGAAGACGAACGAGTTACGAATTTGTTACAAATAATTTTTATTTTACAATAATGTCGCTATTTTTAGTGTTTATAAAAGTAAACACAAACTATGACAAAGAAAATTATGAATATAAAAAAATTGCTATTCCTATTTGTTGCTACAACCCTAGTAACAACTAGTTGTACCGATCAAGATGACAATCTGTTTAGTGTCCCTGCGAATATTGAAATTCAAGATTTTGTATGGAAAGGAATGAATCTATGGTATTTTTGGCAAGGCGAAGTCACTGACTTGGCTGATAGCAAATTGGATGATGCCGAAGCATTCATTGCATTTTTACAAGGCTTTCCAAATCCAGGAGATTTATTTGAACACGTACGCCATCCAGATGATCGTTTTAGTGTTATTGTAGATGATTATGATGTTTTGCAAAACTCACAACAAGGAACCTCAGCAACTGATGGAGCTGATGTTCGTTACATCTTTCTAAATAGTGGAAGTAATGAAGTTATTGGCTATGTACGTTATATTGTGCCTGGCTCTGATGCCGCTGGAAAAGACATTCGCCGTGGAGATATTGTGTATGCTGTAAACGGACAAAGTCTATTTTTTAATTCCTCTACAGATAATAATTTAGGCTTGCTTGACGTGAATTCGTATACGTTCAATTTAGCCAATTTGTCAGTGGTAAACGGCGTTCGTTCTATTACACCAAATGGCAGAAACATTGATCTTACCAAAACCAATATTACAGAAAATCCAATTTTAGTAAACACCACTATTGATGTGGGAAGTAAAAAAGTTGGATACATTATGTACAACCAATTCATTTCTAATTTTGACGCACAATTGAATGGTGTATTTGCCGATTTCCAAGGACAAGGTGTTACCGACTTGGTATTGGATTTCCGCTACAATCCTGGTGGTTTTGTAAGCAGTGCCATCAATCTTGGAAGCATGGTAACTGGACAGTTTGATGGACAACTATTTACCAAGTTCCGATATAACGATAAAATTCAGCCACAGCTAACAGATACACAAGAAAACCGTTATTTCACCAATGCATTGAGTACAGGTGAAGCCATTAACAGTTTAAACCTAACAAAAGTATACATCATCACTACAGGAAGTACTGCTTCTGCTAGTGAATTGGTTATAAACTCGTTAGATCCATATATTGATGTAGTACAAGTAGGAACAACAACTACAGGGAAAAACGAAGCATCTGTTTCTCTATATGATTCTCCCTCATGGACGTTTTCAGATGAGCAATTAAATCCAAATCACAAATGGGCGATGCAACCACTAGTTTCGCGTTTGGAAAATAGTGTAGGTTTTTCTAACTACACAAATGGATTGTCTCCTGAGATTGAAATTGCTGAAGATTTAACCAATCTTGGTGTATTGGGAGATCAAACAGAACCTTTGTTGGCAGCTTGTTTAACAAATATTGCGGCAGCAGGAAGACCTGCGAGTTTTAATACCAACAAAATTATTCCAATTGAAGCTGTTTCCGAAACAAAATTGCGTCGCATAACTGGAAATCGTATGTATATTGACCTAAAAGTTGGTGACAGTGATGATGCATTGCAAAATCACAAAATACGCATCGACGAGTAAAATATTAGTACTTCATACTAAATTTAAGTACTACTACTTCGTAAAACTATACTTAAAAGTCACTCTTCTCGAGTGGCTTTTTTTATGAATTCACATAAATAGGTGAGACAAATTACCCAGTTTATGTGTTTTCCTGCCTGTGGTTGTCAACTAATTTTGGATTATCAATATTCTACAATTTAAAATTTTCAATCATGGAATTAAAAAAAGACATCATCATTGTGCATTTTCAAGAACACTTTTTTAACGACACCAATCAGCATATAAAAAACAAAGTCGCAAGCACATTACAACCGTTGGTAGATGCAGCATTAACTACGGATATACATGTAAGCTTTTGGGAAGATAACACAGTACAAAATAAAACCTCTGTCATTCCTATTCCACCTTTAGGAAAAAGAGTAAGTCAACTCGATGCTCCCAAAGGATTGCTTGAAAAACAATATCCACTAAAAGGAAAAGAAGTGATTTTAGCAGGTGGTTGGTTTGGCGCATGTATCAACGGCGCGATTGAAACCATTATGGCAGCATTTTTCACCAATGATGTACTGCTTGAAGAAGGTGAACTTACCATTCGTATGCTACAAAATGGAGTGTATAAAGAAAGTAAATTACTGTCTCAATTAGACAATTCCAAGATCATCAATCCCATACAAAGTGCGTTTGATCTCTCAGGAGCTATTACGTATCCCGTTGTTCCAGAAAGAGGATTACGCTACAAAATCATTCGCTCAAAACCACAAGAAATACTGCTTGAACGCATTGTAATTCCCGCACCAAATAATCCAACAAAACCAATGTTTGATATCATATTCTTATTGGATTGATCTTCAAAATTAAAAACCAAAAAAAAGCCATTGGTTTCCCGATGGCTTTCAAACATATAGTTTTGGTATTAAATAAACGTTACAGGTTCAGTGAGAATCCAACACGGACATTGGTTCCTCTAGTTGTAAATCCTGTAATTTCTGTATAATCTTCGTTTAAGATGTTATCAATAGTCACAAATCCTGTCCAACGCTCATTGAACTGATGATTAAGGTTAGCGCCAAAAAGACTAAATGAGTCTAAAGTAACATTCTGGAACGTTGCAAAATCTGTATCTAATCGATCAGATACAAACTGATAATTCAATCCTGCATTGGTCTTCGTAGAAAAAGCATACGCAACGTTTAAATTGGCTTTGTGCTTTGGAATACGCAATACATCAACATCTTTACGTTCTGTAAATGTATAATTTGCATTAATTGTTAAATCATCAATTGGATTGGCAAATACTTCTATTTCGGCACCATTCACTGTGAAATCAGTTTGTACATTTTGGTATTCTCCAACAAATGTGGTGAAATCTAAAATTACGAAGTCAATAAAATTGCGTTCTTCTCTATTAAAGTATACAGCACTTGCGCGGAATTTTTTGGACAATTGTACTTCTACTCCAGCTTCTATCGTTGTATTTTCTTCTGGCTCTAAATTTGGATTTGGTCCAAAGTTTCCAAATAACTGTGATAAAGATGGCGCAATAAAAGAGGTACTGTACGATCCAAATAATTTGGCATATCCGTCTTCTCCTATGGCTTTACGGTATGATGGATTCAAATTATATGTGAAATTTGTCCCGTACTCACTGTGATTGTTCAAACGTCCACCCACATTCATATTGAAACCAAAATCAGAAACATATACTACATTGATGTATGGATCTACAATAGAAGCATCTGCTTCGTCAGAAAATGTAGTTTGATTGTCAATATAATTTAATCCTACTACAGTGTAAAATTTGTTGTTAAAGTTGTATTTGTTGAAAATGTCCAATGCAATGGTTTCTCCTTCAAGCATGGAAGGGAAATTGGATTGAAACTCACGATCAATCGTAGTGTATGCTGCATTCATGGTAACACTACCATTTTCATACGTATACTTTGGTGCGATTCCAACACGATATTGATTTGACTTCCCAACAAAATTGGCATCACCACGCGGAGAAGAACTGTCAAAATCATTGCTAAATTTATCTTGCGAACCAAAAATACTCACATCAAATGCTTCTGAAAATTTATATCCTACACGTACATTGGCATTGATACGAGAAAAACGATCACTTTCTTCACCAATGACTGCTGATAAACCATCTGTATTTTGATGTCCAAAGCTTACAGCATAGGTGAAATCATCCACAGTTCCGTCTACACGTGCGCTGTTTGAAAAATCGTTAAGCTTATAATCTTGATCATCTTGTGATTGGTTGGTTCCAAAAGAACTATTTATGCTCAAAGCCACAGTATCTTTAGAAGCCTTTTTAGTCGTAATACTAATCACAGCTGTTGCAGCACCACTTCCGTACAACGTACTTGAAGCTCCTTTTATAATTTCAATAGATTCCACTTGATCTAAAGCTACCAAACGCAAATCAAAATCGTTGGCAATTGTTGACGGATCATTGACCTGAATACCATCAATCATAATCAATACTTGGCGATTGTTACCACCACGAACAAAATAACTTAAATTTTGTCCCGCATTACTTCTACTTCCCAAAATCTCAATGCCACTTTTGGTATTGATCACTTCGGCAACGGTTCTTCCTTGGTTCTTTTTAATTTCTTCACTCGAAATGGTAATCACCGTTTTTCCTGAATTTTCACGTTTTAATGCATGACGCGAGTCTGAGATAACAACTTCATCAAGTTGTTCACTGTCATCTTGTTGTTGTGCATATACAGCAGTACATGCCAAAAACAAAGCACTAACAGATAGTACTGTTTTTTTCATTTAGTTTTCGTTTTATGGGAATAAAGCATGGTTTTTCCATACGCAAACTTTTATCCCGAAAGTTTGACATTTATTATGAAAATTGGCAGGTCTCCTGACTTACAATTTGTTATATACCTTCCCGAAAATTCGTAAATTCAGTGGTCATGTAGTTATAACAATTCACATTAAAAAGTGAAGTACTGAAAAAAGTTCAGCACATGCTTACAGTTGCGGGAACAGTTCAAGACTGAAGGTTAAAAACCTTTTCACTTGATTCCCTTTTAATCCGAGAACACTAATGTATGCTCGAAACCAAAATTCGCGGCAAAAATAAACATTCTTTTAGAATCTATCTACATAAAAGGTGAAATAATAGTATTTTTGAAAAAATTAGCAACCACATTCATGCGATCATTTACGACTATTTTTTCTGTGCTATTTGTGTGTAGCATGCTTTGTTTTTCATGTAAAACAGAACCTAAAGAATCAAAAAAAGAAGCACTTCCTTCGGTTGATCAAACTCATACTACAACTGAAAATTTACAGTATGCCAAAAATTTTTCTATTACAAAAAAAGGAGACATTACAGTCATTACAGTATTTTCTCCATGGCCAAAAGCTGAAAAAGATTTTACCTATGCGTTGCTTCCAAAAGAAAAAGCAGCAACGGTTACACTCAATAAAGACGCATATGATGCCATTGTATTAACACCAGTTGAACGTTTGGTCGTTACCTCAACTACACACATTCCTACACTAGAAATGCTCGGCGTGGAGCACACACTCGTTGGATTTCCACAAACAGATTATATTTCCTCAGAAAAGACGCGTGCTTTGGTTGATAACGGAACCGTAAAAGATGTTGGACAAAGTGAACAAATTAATATTGAATTGCTTATTGATTTAGAACCTGAACTCGTTATTGGATTTTCGATCAACAATTCAAATCCGACATACAAAACCATTCAAAAGGCAAACATTCCTGTAGTGTATAATGGCGATTGGACAGAAGAAACACCGTTGGGAAGAGCCGAATGGATTCACTTTTTTGCGCCGTTTTTTAACAAAGAAAGTAAAGCTACAGAAGTTTTTAATACTATTGAAGCCAATTATAAAGCAGCAAAGAAATTAGCCAATCAAGCAACTACACAACCTACCATTTTGGCGGGTTCCATGTATAAAGATATTTGGTATTTGCCTGCGGGCGAAAGTTTTCAGGCACAATATTTAAAAGATGCCAATGCCAATTATATTTGGGCAGCTTCCAAAGGAACCGGAAGTTTGTCTTTGAGCATTGAAAGCGTGCTAGATAAAGCAGCTACAGCTGACATTTGGATTGGTCCCGGAAGTTTTAAAAGTTACGAAGCACTGAAAAAAGCGAGTAATTTATATAGTACATTTGCACCTTTTCAAAACAAAAAAATATTTAGCGCAGCTAACACTGTCGGAAGAACAGGCGGCATTCTATTTTATGAATTGGCTCCTACTCGACCAGATATTGTTTTAAAAGATATTATAAAAGCGTGTCACCCAGAAATTCTTCCTGAATATCAACCCTTCTTTTTTAAACCCTTATTGTAATTGCCTACCCAAAAAACATACAAATTCACATTCATCCTACTCATTTTTGTATTGATCGGATGTTTTTTGATGAATATTAGTTTGGGTTCTGTAGCCATTTCACTTGAAGGTATTTTTGCAGCGTTTACTGGTGGAGAAATCGAGAAAGAAACTTGGCGCATTACAGTACTCGACATTCGTTTACCAAAAGCAATTGCCTCTATTTTAGTAGGTTTTGGATTATCCCTTAGTGGTTTGTTGATGCAGACACTTTTTCGGAATCCACTTTCTGGACCCTTTGTATTGGGATTGAGTTCTGGTGCGAGTTTGGGCGTAGCGCTACTCATTATGGGAGCGTCTGCATTTGGTGGTTTTTTTGGCACTTTACTTCTATCGAGTTACAGTCTGGTCATCGCGGCTAGTATTGGTAGTTTTTTGGTTCTGTTAACGGTCATGATCGTTTCTTCACGGGTAAAAGATACCATGTCTATCTTAATTATCGGATTGATGTTTGGCAGTATTACCGCTGCGATTGTAAGCGTGTTGACCTATTTTAGCGATGCAGAAGAGTTGAAACAATTTATGCTATGGACACTCGGTTCTCTTGGGAATTTAAGTTGGGAAGAACTTGGTATTTTAACAGGTTTGGTTGTTGTGGGTATTGTCCTGAGTATTTTTTCTATAAAATCGTTGAATGCTTTTTTATTGGGTGAAAATTACGCACGTAGTTTGGGAATTAATATTAAAAAAGCACGGTATACGGTCATTATTGCCACTAGTTTGATGGCGGGAAGTTGTACTGCTTTTGTGGGACCCATTGCCTTTATTGGATTGGCAATTCCGCACATTACACGATTATTTTTTAATACGACAAATCACAAGATTTTGGTACCGAGTGTGTGTTTGATTGGTGGAATTTTGATGTTGATTTGCGACAGCATTGCGCAAGTTCCATTTTCTGAACTTACATTGCCCATTAATGCCATAACTTCTATGATTGGTGCGCCGGTAGTTATTTGGCTATTGGTTCGCAAGCGGAAGATGATATTTTAGACTTGTTCGCTTGCTAGTGAATATCTTATAATTATTGGGAACGTCTCTGCGAGGAAACATGACGCGGCAATCTTTTCCTGTAATAACTTATATTTCTTTTGAAACAGATTGCTTCACTTCGTTTGCTTGGGTAATTTTAAATTCTAAAAAATTAGTATTTTTATCATCAAAAAAAGCAATTTCAACAACAACTACATATCCAGTTTTACAAGCAGCTGCACTAAGCATTGGTTATCAAGAAAAAGCCAATAGTAAAGTGATTGCAGAAGCGATTGAGTTTACAATTTCAAAAGGAAAATTAGTGGCATTAGTAGGTGCCAATGGTATTGGAAAATCTACCTTATTACGAACATTAGCAAAGATACAAGCACCTTTGTCAGGAGAAATTTTATTGCAAAACAAGTCGCTTCACGCCTACTCTACTGCAGAATTGGCAAGAGAGATTAGTTTGGTATTGACCGAACAAATTCCTTCTAAGAATTTAACTGTGGTAGAATTGATTGCACTTGGTCGTCAACCGTATACCAATTGGATTGGAAATTTATCTAAAAACGATCACGCCATCGTAGAAAGTGCACTTGAAAAAACCAATTTACTCGAATTGAAACATCGCAAATGCTACACATTGAGCGACGGACAGTTACAAAAAGTAATGATTGCACGTGCATTAGCGCAAGATACGTCTATGATTATTTTGGATGAGCCTACGACACATTTAGACATGTATCACAAAGCCTACGTATTGAATTTACTCAAAAAACTAGCGCACGATACGCAGAAAACCATGCTCTTTTCGACACATGAAATAGATTTAGCGATTCAGTTATGTGATGAAATGATTGTGATGAATGCAGGCAAAGTAAACGCCGGAACACCTTGTGAACTTATTGAACAAGGAATCTTTGAACAGTTATTTCCAAACGATCTCATTACTTTCGATGCAACTTCGGGAAGTTTTAAAGTAAAAAAACGCCTTGCCTAAGAGACAAGACGTTTTTATAAAAACTAACCAACCAAAAAAAGTACTACGACTCTCTTTACGCAAGTAACCAACTCTTTGTACTGTCATCATCGTAATACACAATATATAAGTCAATATCTGTGCCAAAACGTTACACTCCTTCTTAAAAAGAATATAAA
>JBCCLS010000088.1:0-8951 GCA_039026835.1 Bacteroidota bacterium
AGGCGAAGCCGATACCAAAATACGAACAGCAAAGCGATACTAACAGGCGAAGCCGATACCAAAATACTAACAGCAAAGCGATACTAACAGACAAAGCCGATACCAAAATACGAACAGCGAAGCGTGACTAACAGGCGAAGCCGATACCAAAATACAAACAGCGAAGCGTTACTAACAGGCGAAGCCGATACCAAAATACTAATAGCAAAGCGTGACTAACAGGCAAAGCCGATACCAAAATACAAACAGCGAAGCGTGACTAACAGGCGAAGCCGATACTAAAATACGAACAGTGAAGCATTACTAACAGGCGAAGCCGATACTAAAACAATCCTATCTGCCCATCATCTGTAACAGGCGGTTCTTCTGAATCATTTGAAGTGTTTCCATTACTCGTACCTTCTACTGTTTCCTCATCTATGACTTCCATTTCTTCCGCAGGAATTTCAATTTCCTCTTCGTATGGTAAAGATTCTAGCAAATTTACCTGTCGCACTCTATCGGCAGTCAACTGATTTCCAAGCGCTTTGATGCCTTTCACCGCAATAAATTCTTCCAAATTGACTTCTAGATTAGGTTTTTGCTCTTTTCCGCGTTGTTTGTAAAATATAACTTCTGCCATTGGTCGCCAATCGGTCATCACGAGTTCTAGCTGTGATTTTGGATGATCAGTAATAAAGCGTTCCACTTTTGAAGTATTCTCCACCACAAATCGTTTTACATAATAACGCTCCTTATCGCCATCGTAATAAATTGCCGAAATTGGTTTTTTAGGATTCCATTTTTCCAACACAATCATGTTACTATCAAAATGCGCTGTCAGTTCAGGGAGAATAGTTTTGACTTCTCCTTTTTGACTGATAATGAGCAAACGATCTTCTCCTTTAAATTCGCCAATCAGTTCGCCACGTCCGTCAACATTGAGTCGTTGTACGGTATCGTCAAACCAAATTTTACGCGGTTTTAAGGTAGAAACGCCTTTTTCTTTGAGTTCAATACGTTTGATGGAATATTTGGTAACAATATTTCCTTTGACACCACGACCTTTGATACCTAAATCGGCAAAATCTAAGTCCCATTTCAGCTTTTTAATGCTTCCTGCTTGGCGCAACATGATCGTTACGATTTCTGCTTCTCCATTTGGATTTGCGGTAAAATAGGTAATCATCGAACCTTTTTTACCTTGTGTTAAATCGTATTCTTTATCACGTGTCACAGCCGTCACTGCAAAACGTTTGATGTAACTTGCGCCACCTTTTCCATCACGATAAATCATATTGTAAATGGTGCGTTTGTCTTTTTTCTTGAAGATAGCTACATGAATGATATTTTTTCCAACAAAAGTTTTGGAATCTACGCGTGTGACTTGCATTTTTCCATCACGTGTAAATACGATAATGTCATCAATATCAGCACAATCCGTTACATATTCGTCTCTACGCAGCGAAGTTCCAATAAAACCTTCTTCCCTATTGACATATAATTTTGTATTACGGATTACTACTTTTCGCGCGTCAACATCGTCAAAAATTCGGATTTCGGTTTTGCGTTCTTTGCCACTACCGTATTGCTTTTTTAATCGCTTAAAATAGTCAATCGCATATTCGATCAAATGTGCTAAATGGTGTTTTACTTCTTCAATATTTTCTTCTAAAGCATCAATTTTTTGTTGCGCTTTGTCAATATCAAATTTCGAAATACGCTTGATTCGAATTTCCGTCAAACGCGTAATATCTTCTACCGTAACTTCCCGCTTTAAATGTGTAATGTGTGGTTTCAATCCTTCATCAATCGCATTAATGACACCTTCCCACGTCTCCTGCTCTTCAATATCGCGGTAGATTCTATTTTCAATAAAAATTCGCTCTAAAGAGGCAAAATGCCATTGCTCTTGCAATTCACCTAATTGAATTTCAAGCTCTGATTTTAATAATTCCACCGTATGATCTGTGGAACGACGCAACATTTCAGAAACACCAATAAACAAAGGTTTGTTGTCAAAAATGATACAGCCCAATGGCGAAATAGAGCTTTCACAATTGGTAAACGCATAGAGCGCATCAATGGTTTTATCAGGCGAAATATTATTCGGCAAATGCACCAAAATTTCAACATTAGCTGCCGTGTTGTCTTCTATCTTTTTGATCTTAATTTTCCCTTTGTCATTCGCCTTTAAGATCGATTCAATTAATGACGTTGTATTGGTCGCAAAAGGAATTTCGGTAATAACTAAGGTATTTTTGTCTAACTGAGAAATTTTGGCACGTACACGCACTTTTCCACCGCGCATTCCATCATTGTAATTACTCACATCCATAATTCCTGAAGTTGGAAAATCAGGATAAATCTGAAAGCGTTTTCCTTGTAAATGCTTGATAGACGCTTCAATGAGTTCAATAAAATTGTGTGGTAATATTTTAGTAGACAATCCAACAGCAATTCCTTCTGCACCTTGCGCTAACAACAACGGAAACTTTACAGGAAGATTGACAGGTTCATTTTTTCGACCGTCGTATGATAGTTGCCAATCTGTAATTTTTGGACTGTAAACAACATCCAACGCAAATTTGGACAAACGCGCTTCAATATAACGCGATGCTGCCGCACGATCGCCTGTGAGAATGTTTCCCCAGTTTCCCTGCGTATCAATCAGTAAATCTTTTTGTCCAATTTGCACCATGGCATCCGCAATACTCGCATCTCCGTGCGGATGGTACTGCATGGTGTGTCCCACAATATTCGCCACTTTGTTGTAACGTCCATCATCCAAATCCTTCATAGAATGCATGATACGGCGCTGTACTGGTTTAAAACCGTCTTCGATGGCAGGCACGGCTCTTTCTAAAATCACATACGATGCATAGTCCAAAAACCAATCTTTGTACATTCCTGTAACTTTGGTAATGGTATCCTGCACATTGTTTTCATGTTGCTGATTGTCAGCATGTAGTTCTTCGTTATGTTCTTCCATTAAGAAATTTCGTTGTTATGCTTTAACACTTTTTCAAGCGATTTTTTTAAGGCTCTTTTTTTTCTTCCACTGAGTAATGTAATGTTAAATCGGACTCTTTTAATTTGGCTTGATTTCGATTTTACATATACGTATAAAAAACTAAATAACACATAGTTTTGAATGCGATAGCGTTTGAGTTTTTCCTTAGGGAATTCAGCTCTATGCTCACGATAGTTGATAAAATTTGAAATAAACAATCCTTTATTAATGAACGTTAAGACATTGCCATCACTGTCAAATTCAAAATATTTGGCTGTGCTGTAAAAGACCACTATGATAAAAACGAGCACAGCAGGAATGGCATACCATAATTTTCCTTTGTTGAGATTATCTTGAAAGAGAAACAGGTATATCATGACGAAAATGCTGCTAGCTCCTAAAAAAAAGTAAAGAAATGGAACCCATTTCTTTGACTTTGCGTTATTAAACCGCATATAATCAATTAATTGTCTTCAATAAGGTCTAACTCAACCTTTAGATTGTTAATAATAAATTCTTGTCTGTTTGGGGTATTTTTTCCCATGTAGAATTGTAACAATTCTTCAATGGATGTTTCCCTGTCTAACATTACGGGATCAAGACGGATGTCATCTCCGATGAAATGTTTAAATTCATCTGGTGAGATTTCTCCCAACCCTTTGAATCGTGTGATTTCTGGTCGTCCTGTTAACTTTTCTATGGCGGCTAGTTTTTCTGCTTCACTATAGCAGTATATGGTTTCTTTTTTATTGCGAACTCTAAATAACGGCGTTTGTAAGATGTACAAATGTCCTTCCTTGATCAATTCTGGGAAAAATTGCAAAAAGAAAGTAATCAATAGCAAACGAATGTGCATTCCGTCTACATCCGCATCGGTAGCGATAACAATGTTGTTGTAGCGTAAATCTTCCAGTGATTCTTCAATGTTTAAAGCTGCTTGCAAGAGATTGAATTCTTCGTTTTCATACACAATCTTTTTAGACATTGAATACGAATTCAACGGTTTTCCTCGCAAACTGAATACCGCTTGTGTGTTGACATCACGCGATTTGGTAATGGAGCCTGAAGCCGAATCTCCCTCGGTAATAAACAGCGTCGTTTCAAGTCTTCGCTCTTTTTTTGTATCACCTAAGTGAATGCGGCAATCACGTAATTTTTTATTGTGTAAACTGGCTTTTTTAGCACGTTCTTTGGCTAATTTTCGAATGCCAGATAATTCTTTGCGTTCGCGTTCTGCTTGCAGAATTTTGCGCTGTATTTTTTCAGCTGTTTCTGGATTTTTGTGTAAATAGTTATCGAGATATCTTCCGATAAAATCATTCACATACGTTCGTACTGTTGGCAAATCACCTCCCATTTCGGTTGAACCTAATTTGGTTTTGGTTTGCGATTCAAAAACAGGTTCCATCACTTTGATACTAACTGCTGAGATAATGGATTTACGTATGTCAGATGCTTCGTAACTTTTTCCGTAAAAGTCGCGTATGGTTTTTACAATAGCTTCTCTAAACGCCGCTTGATGCGTTCCTCCTTGGGTCGTATGTTGTCCGTTTACAAAGGAATGGTATTCTTCGCTATATTGAGTTTTGCTATGTGTAATAGCAACTTCGATATCATCGCCTTTGAGATGAATGATCGGATATAGCATGTCTTCTTTATTGTTGTTGTCTTCTAATAAATCCTTTAATCCATTTTCTGAGAAGAATTTTTCACCATTGAAAATAATGGTCAATCCAGGATTTAGATAGACATAGTTACGCAGCATTTTTGCCACGTATTCTACACGATATTTGTAATTCTTAAAGATGGTATCGTCAGGAACAAAAGTTACTTTGGTTCCACGTCGGCGCGAAGTTTCATCTAAAAAATCTTTCCCTGTCAATTCCCCTAAGGCAAATTCCGCAGAACTCGATTTCCCATCACGAGTAGATTCTACCCGAAAATATGTTGACAATGCATTGACTGCTTTTGTACCAACTCCATTCAGTCCTACAGACTTTTTAAAGGCTCTAGAGTCGTACTTTCCACCTGTATTCATCTTCGAGACTACATCTACCACTTTTCCTAGCGGAATTCCACGTCCATAGTCGCGTACAATAACTTTGGTTCCTTGGATAGATACTTCAATCGTTTTCCCGGCACCCATGACAAATTCGTCAATAGAATTGTCTAAAACTTCTTTAAGCAAAATATAAATCCCATCATCGGCAGAAGAGCCATCACCCAACTTCCCGATATACATTCCTGGGCGCATTCTGATGTGCTCTTTCCAGTCTAGTGAACGTATGTTATCTTCGGTATATTGTGAGTTTTGTGCCATTGATAGAAGTAATATTAGGGTTGGTTGCTAATATACTATTTACATTCAAAAAATAAAACCCGTGTCACTGAAAGTAATCAACAAAAAGCGCACTATTTTTGTGAATATTGCGCTTTTTTACTCGTTATTTTGAATATTTTGTTGAAAAGAAGTGATTTAAACTTATTCTGACCAATAACGTAATGTTACTACAACGAATCCGTCACTTTCGACTAAGCTTGGATCTAAGGTTACAATTGCACTAGAAGCACCGTCAAAATATCCGTCATAGGCATCAAAACGATAGGTTCCAGCTGGCAGATTGGCAAAGGTGTCAAAGTTGTAATAATCTGTGTAGAAAATTTGTCCAGTGTCTTGGTTTGTTGCGGCGTAGCCTGGCAAGGTTCCCGCAGGAACGGAAGCTCCTGTACGCTCATCTACCAACTCAATACGAACATTGTATACGGTTGCGACAGCTTTGAACGCAGTAGCTTCATTTTTAATGTCCTTTGCCAAGTTGATTTGACCATTTAACAACCTTCTGATTTCACGAATTAATGAACGCGCCAAGCTTCTGTTGTTCTGCTGAATTGCGGTGGCAAGTTCTGCACTTTTAATGCGTACAAAATCTTCATTTCCTTCAATTTGAGAAGCCTTACTTTGAATGCTTGTAGGATCAATGTTGCTGTTTCCTTGTGCCGCTTGTCCAATAAAGAAGATGACTTCATCACTGAATTCTTCTACGACTTCCATTCCAACATCCATGATTTGAAGATAAGTCGCTACGTCTGCATTTACATTGTTGTTGACTAAATAATCTACCGTTAAGGTTTTTAGAGCAGTTCGTACTCTTTTTGCTTCAATACGAATGACTTCTGCGGAATCAAAAGTTTCGTCCAAATCGTCTAAAACAGACTGCTGTGCTTGTGTACTCACCGCAAAGAATAAAAGCAATGCGCTGAATACTTGTGTAATTTTTTTCATTGTAAAGATAATTTTTTGGTTATGCAGCTAATGTACAACCAAAGTGTATCCAAATGATTACTGTTATATTATAAAAAGATTACTGTTTTTGATTTTATTTGAATTAACTACATCAAATAGGTTTTGCATAAAATGTTTTGGCGGAAGTTGTGTATTTACAATAGTGAATGTCCATGTCCCAAAAGTTGATATGATCTAGGTTTTCCGCGCCAATAGGCACTAACATGAGTGATGCTTTCCCATCCACCAAATGTCGCTCGTCAGGACTGTAACGGTTATCAAAAGTGGTGTCCAAATAAAATAGATAATCGTATACAAAATCGATATAAACCCTTTTGGATGGTAGCGCGCCTTTTGTTAGACTTTTTAATTTAAAAGTATCAAAATTAGTAGTGATTGCTTGTTGAAATTCTACAGCATTGAGTGGCACACCATTGAGACTTGGCATTACATTAAATTGTGCATCTACAAATACCCACTTTTGTAAATCGTCCAAAAATACTTCTGTCGCTACATGTCCTGGAGAACCTTTTCGGGTTTTGGCATCTGCTGTTTTTAGATACACAGTTCTTGCTTTAAAACCCAATGCGTTTAGTTGATCGCGTAGTACAATGGCGTAGGCGAAACATGGAAAACGTCCACCTTCTTCTGCTTCTTGTAGGATGGAAATGGCATCATTTTTTTTCGGTGAATTGTTTCCGCTGTGTTTCCAACGAGAGTGCGTCCAATTTAGTACATATAATACTTTTTCCATATCGGTAGTAGTAGTTGGCATATTTAAAGGATACGCCGCTTGTAAGTCTTCTAAATATGAACTTGTCTCTTCTTGATATTTGAATGATAACTGCGGATTATCAGCTTGCGCATATTTGATAGCGTTTGTTTTAAAAGGAATTCCTGTAATGATGGTGTGTGCCATCAAACTATCGTTTAATTGTACATAGAAGTCAGTACTCGTGTTGACTTTGACATCAAATTCAATACTGTCTATATCGGTTTTAAATTTGAAAGCGGTTTTTTCACCATAGCAGGTAACTTTCAATGTATCGTGTTCAACATGAGGTGCAATGCTCCAATGTCCCTTGTACCAATCCGTTCCTACTTTATAGGCAGTTTCTGTAGAAGTTGCTTTGATCACTGGTGGTTTTTGAGATTCTTTTTTTTCGGTAGCGCAGGCAGTAAAAATTAGAACTGCTGCAACAATGGCAATGTTTGGTTTCATAAGACTGGTTTTAAAGGTGTTTGATAAAAGTAACTTATTTTTTGAAACATTCGTATGTAATCAACTCGGTGTTTATGATACAATTCAGGGAATTATCGCGCATCTGAATCAATATTAATCCTTTTTTCTTTTCTTGAGATTGATAAATACGATTCCCAAGATAACTATTAGCGAACCAAAATACTGTAATAGCGTGAGTGTTTCGCCCAAGAAGATAACCGCTAAAATAATGGTAGAAATTGGTCCAATAGCTGCAATGATGGCGAAGTTTGAAGAACTGATACGCTTGATAGATTCAGACACCAAAAAAGAAGGAATGACCGTAGCAATACAAGCAATTAAAAAACCTAAAACATACACTTGCCATGGAAAATTAAACAACTCAAAACTTCCCGCAATTCCATAGTGAATAAACACACAGACACAAGAAATCAACATAACATAAGCCGTAAATTTCACCACACCAAATTTTGGAATCAGCCAGCCACTTCCCACCAAATACGATGCATACGTTATTGCGCTCAGCAGTACAAAAGCGCCGCCAATATAGGTATTTGTTCCTGAAAATTGTACTTCCTGTCCAAATGCAATGATGATTCCGATATACGTGATGCCAATTGCAAGAAGTTGCTTGGTTTCGATCTTGGTTTTCAAGAACACACTATTCATGAGTAATACGATCGTGGGATAAAGAAATAGAATAATTCGCTCTAAACTGGCTTTAATGTAGGTTAATCCGATGAAATCAAACAAGCTAGCCAAATAATACCCAACAACTCCAAATGCAATGACCCAAACATACTCTTTTGTCGTTGCTGGCGCAGGTTGCTTTTTGTTTCTATAGATGAATAGAATGGCAAGATACATCGGAAAGGAAAAGAGCATTCGAAAAAATAATGCATCTAACGCACTGACTTCATAGTTATAGATGAGTTTAACCAACACTGCTTTTGAAGAAAACAGCATGATTCCTAAAATACCGATACTGACACCGTAAAGTAGCGCACCATTAGATTTCATCTGACAAAAGTATGATAAGTTTCAAAAAAACGTTTGTGAAATCGTTTTAAATACTGAAGTCAGGAGTAACTTTTATGGGAAATCTGACTAGTTATAAAATACGAGCTCATTAATTCATTATTTTGTGTAGTTTCGATTTCTTTGTAAGGAGGATTTCTGTAGAAAGGTCAGTATAGTTTTCACTTTCGCATCCAAATCTTTTGTAGCGATAATTCTATAAATTAAACTTCGCTTTTTTCCATTTGTGAGTGTATCAAATATGCTCTTTGAGGCACTGTCTTGTTCTAGGAAAACAGTAAGTACTTCGGGCATCTCAACGCCTAATTGGTCAGGATCTTCTTCGATTTTAAAGTAGACTTCTTCTCCTAATTTTTTATTGATCGAGTCTAAGTGTTTTTTAGCAATGATTATGTAAAAGTTAACATCGCCTAAAT
>JBCCLS010000089.1:0-8949 GCA_039026835.1 Bacteroidota bacterium
AATTGTAGGAAATCATCATTATTTAAAAATATTCAATGACGCATTTTAAAGTTTATTTGGTATAACAACAAAATTCTTCTTTGAAACGAGTATTGGCACATTTTCAAATCGTCAAATTAACACATTAAAAAACCGAACTCAAAAAGTTCGGTTTTTATCATATATTGTGTGAATACTAACGATTCATATTTTTGATTTCTTCTTTAAATTCATCAAGATCAACACCTTTGCTAACTAATAGCAATGCTTTGTGTACGACATAGGAAACATTTTCTGGTGAAAATCCTAAACCAATGCCCAAACGTTCCAATATAACCGTTTGCTTTGGTCCAAGCTCATCATCCGCATATACCATACGTGATAAATCAAACAAACGACTCAAACGCTCACTATACATAATTGGAGGATTTACAGGATGCGCTCTGTACTCTTTTAAAATTTGCTTATAATCACTTTCTGAGACATCTAAATTTCTTGCCATTCTATCTAAAAAAGCTTTTTCCTCATCTGTGATAACATCGTCGCTCATGGCTACACGAACAATGGCTGCAAAGTGACTTTGATTTCTTTTACGAAATCCACTTGAATATAAATCTGATATAGACATTTCTTATTTTTTTGTCCTGCAAATATAGGTATTCTCTTGTCTTTTTTAGTCTGATACTTTATAATTTTTAACTTCCTTGATTCAAATAAAAATATGCTTTACAAATATGATCGCTGATAGATAGAATTCATTCAAAAAAGTGAAATTAATTTTTATTCAAATGGAGCATTATAGAGACGTGCCAACATCATAGTCATATTCCAAAGTGCAAAAAAATCTTCTCCTGGATGCGTAAAAAATACAGTTTCATTTCCATGTATGTCTTTAATCACTAAATCACTTTCAAATTTTTTACGAAAAAATATCCTTGTAAAAGTTGAGGCTTCTAATGAAGCTTTTAAATGTTTAGCATCCAAACTTACAATGTCTTTGTAAGCAATTGTATGTAGTAGTTTGCCATCAAATCCAACAATCATTTTAGTCCCAATTGCTGTCCAACTCTTTTTTTTATGTGTAAATAATAATACGATTTTTCCTGTGTCTTGATAGTGTACCTCACTCAAATATTCTCTTCTTGTTTTTTTATCCAAATCTTTAAAAAATACCACATGTTTGTTGGGTAGATTTCGTTTAGAAGCTCTCCATTTGATTCTATCTTCAATAAATGATTCCGTTTTATGCACAAGCAATTTTTTAATCCTTTAAAAATACGAACAATACACAAATTTTGAATTTGATTTTCTAGGTTTCTGACGAGTTCAGTATATTTGCATCTAAATTTTTACGAAGGTGAGTATAGCCAAAATCTCGCAGCATTTTTCACAGTCTCCCGAACTAGGGAAATTGCGACACGCTATTGCCAAAAATCAAGAAAAAATACATGTAAAAGGACTGACTGGCTCCAGTATTTCCTTTGTCATCTCGGAAACGTTTCAGCAAAGTGAACTGCCGTTTCTCTTTATTTTAGACGATAAAGAAGAAGCTGCCTATTACTTGAATGATTTGGAGCAATTGCTCAATGATAAAGATGTTCTTTTTTATCCAGGAAGTTACCGTCGTCCGTATCAAATTGAAGAAACGGACAATGCCAATGTGTTGCTTCGCGCAGAAGTGTTGAACCGCATCAATTCGCGTAGAAAACCTTCATTGATTGTCACCTATCCTGATGCACTTTTTGAAAAAGTTGTCACACGAAAAGAATTAGAAAAAAACACGCTCAAAATCAATTTAAACGATAAATTATCCATTGATTTTGTCAACGAAACCTTGTTTGAATACAACTTTAATCGTGTAGATTTTGTCACGGAACCTGGCGAATTTTCAGTGCGTGGAGGAATTGTAGATGTATATTCATTTTCGAATGATGAACCTTATAGGATTGAGTTTTTTGGCGATGAAGTTGACAGCATTCGTACGTTTGATGTAGAAACGCAATTGTCTACCGAAAAGGTGAAAAAGATTAGCATTATTCCCAATGTAGAAAACAAAGCCTTGCAAGAATCGCGTGAAAGTTTTCTAAAGTACATTCCCGGAAAAACTATTGTCTTTGCTAAAAATACAGCCTTGTTGTTAGGACGAATTGACAAACTATTTGGAAAAGCCACCGACGCTTTCGCGGAATTATCTGAAGACATCAAACACAATACGCCAGAAGAATTATTCTGCACCAAAGAATTGCTTGAACGCCAATTTTTAGAATACACTACAGTAGAATTGACCGTAAATCCTTTGATGAAAGCGGATACGTCTGTCAATTTTAAAACCACACCGCAACCGTCGTTCAATCGCCAGTTTGACTTACTGATTAAAAATTTAAATGAAAATCACGACAACGATTACATCAATTATATTACTTGTACGAGTGAACAGCAAGCCAAACGTTTTGACGATATTTTTAAAGATGTAGATCAAAAAGTATATTACGAAACCATCGTGCTTCCGCTCTACCAAGGCTTTATTGATCATCAACAGAAAATTGTATGCTATACAGATCATCAGATTTTTGAGCGTTACCACAAATTTCACTTGAAGAATGGTTATGCCAAAAAACAAGCGATCACGCTTAAAGAATTGACCAATTTGGAAGTGGGCGACTACGTCACACATATTGATCACGGAATTGGAAAGTTTGGCGGTTTAAAAAAGATTGATGTAGAAGGCAGAAAACAGGAAGCTATCAAACTGATTTATGGCGAACGCGATATTTTGTATTTGAGCATTCATTCGTTACATAAAATTTCAAAATACAACGGAAAAGACGGAAAACCTCCAAAAATATACAAACTTGGTTCGGGCGCTTGGAAAAAACTTAAGCAGAAAACCAAAGCACGCGTTAAGCATATTGCGTATAATTTGATTGAACTCTACGCGAAGCGACGCATGCAAAAAGGAATTCAATACGGACCTGATACGTACATGCAACACGAGTTGGAAGCGTCATTTATCTATGAAGATACGCCTGACCAATCCAAAGCCACTCGCGAAGTCAAAGAAGACATGGAAAGCGAACGCCCAATGGACAGATTGGTGTGTGGTGATGTTGGTTTTGGAAAGACAGAAGTCGCCATTAGAGCAGCATTTAAAGCGGTGGATAATGGTAAACAAGTCGCGATTTTAGTGCCAACAACAATTTTGGCGTTTCAACATTTTAAAACCTTTAGCGAGCGTTTGAAAGATATGCCGATTACGATTGATTATCTAAACCGTTTCCGAACTACAAAACAACGTAATGAAGTCTTAAAAGGATTGGAATCAGGAACGGTTGATATTGTGATTGGAACCCATCAATTGGTGAATAAAGCAGTCAAATTTAAAGATTTAGGATTGCTTGTGGTCGATGAAGAGCAGAAGTTTGGTGTGGCCGTGAAAGACAAACTCAAAACCATCAAAGAGAATGTGGATACACTCACATTGACCGCAACGCCAATTCCACGAACCTTACAATTCAGTTTGATGGCAGCGCGCGATTTATCTGTGATTACAACGCCGCCGCCAAATCGTTATCCGATTGAAACACAGGTGATTCGTTTTCAGGAGGAAACCATTCGCGATGCGGTGAGTTATGAAATTCAGCGTGGTGGACAAGTGTTTTTTATTCACAATCGTATTGAAAATATCAAAGAAGTCGCGGGAATGATTCAACGTTTGGTTCCTGATGCAAAGATTGGTATCGGACACGGACAAATGGACGGAAAAAAACTGGAAAAACTGATGCTTGCCTTTATGAACGGTGAATTTGATGTGTTGGTGTCGACAACCATTATTGAAAGTGGTTTGGACGTGCCAAATGCGAATACCATTTTTATCAATAATGCCAATAATTTTGGTTTGAGTGATTTGCATCAGATGCGCGGTCGTGTGGGAAGAAGCAATAAAAAAGCGTTTTGTTATTTCATTACGCCGCCCGATTCTGTGATGACGCAAGATGCCCGCAAACGTATCAATGCGTTGGTGCAGTTTTCTACCTTGGGAAGCGGATTTAACATTGCGATGAAAGATTTGGAAATTCGTGGTGCAGGTGATTTGCTTGGCGGTGAACAAAGCGGATTTATCAATGAAATTGGTTTTGATACGTATCAAAAAATCTTGAATGAAACCATTGAAGAACTCAAAGAAAACGAGTTTAAGGAATTGTATGATGCGCAACAACAGAAAAAAGACAAGGTATTTTTAAAGGAAACCCAAATTGATACAGATTTTGAATTGTTGTTCCCAGATGAATATATAAACACTGTTTCGGAACGTTTGGTGTTGTACAACAAATTGAGCGAACTCAAAACGGAAGACGAACTACAAACCTATGAAAAGGAACTCATTGACCGATTTGGTCCGTTGCCAGCGCCGGCAGTTGCGTTGTTAAATTCGGTTCGTATTAAATGGATTGCGACGCGGTATGGTTTGGAGAAAATCATCATGAAAAAAGACAAAATGGTTGGGTATTTTATTGCCGATCAACAATCGGAATTTTACCAAAGTTCTTATTTCAGCAAAATATTGCAGTTTGTGCAACAGCATCGAAATTTATGTACCATGAAGGAGAAACAAACGCGCAACGGTTTGCGTTTATTGCTTACTTTTGACCGAATTACCTCAGCAAAAAAAGCATTGAGTGTTTTAGAAAAAATTGGCTAATTTGCTTTGGCTTAATTGTTGCAATGATTGCAACAGTACCAAATGAACGAATACGAGAGGATTCATTCCATCAAATAGAAAAAATAACATCATGATCAAGAGATTACTTTGCGTCCTTTTCTTACTTCCAATGTGTTTACAAGCACAAAAGGAACTCTCAGGAACTTTTCCAGTTTCAGACGAGTATAAATGGTTTATTATTTACAAATTAGATGCTACACGTCAAAAATACATTGGCAACGGAAAAATGCAGGAAGGTAAGATCCAATATACATTTCCGGCAGCGTCCGAAAAAGGTATGTATCGCTTAGTATATAGCTTGCCACAAGAAGAAAAAAACTTCGATTTTATCTACAATGGTGAAGAAGATATTGCATTTGCTTTTGATGGAGAAGCATTAACATTTACAGCTTCCAAGTAGAATGAGTTACATACTTCCTATTTTACTAATATGAATAGAGCTAAAAGTTTGATCAATGCATTTTACCAAAGTGGCAATACGAATGAAGCTTCCTTTCTAGAAGTTTTTAGCAGCATTCAAACCCTACAAGAAACGTATGAGGAACAGGCAAAAGGCACTATTGTGTATAATTTTATCAAGGCGAGTCGCACTTATATTCCAACTGCATACGAAACACCGGCAACAATGGTCGCTAACATCAAGAAACACTATTTTGATTATGTTGACTTTAGCAATCCTGTGCTACAAAATTCTGATTTTATCGCAGAAAAAGTATCGAACTATGTATTTACGGCATTGCCAATGAAGAAGTTTACAGGACCAGAATTGACTACAGAATACAAAAAAAACATCGCTACTGTCGCAGCAAAACTACAAGCAGTGCCAGTTGCATATCAAAAAACGTTACTTACCATTGTATGGGAACAAATGGTGTTGGTTGAAAATCAGGAAATCGCCATACATATCGGTAAAAAATACATTTTACCCTTAGCCAACAAAACAAACGATACTGTTTTAACTGAAAAAATAAAAGTGTACGAGCGTTTGGCAATTGGACAAATTGCACCTGAAATCACTTGGGTAAAAGACAACCAAACACAGAAATTAAGTGAGTTAAATTCGGCAGAAAATTATGTTGTTGTGTTTTGGAGTAGTACTTGTTCGCATTGTTTGAAAGAAATGCCAAAACTCAAAACCTTTGTCAACTCAAAAGAAGAAGGAACCTTTCAAGTTATTGCCATTGGTTTGGAAGATGAACGCGATAGTTGGGCAGAAGAAATTAAATTTTACCCAGATTTTACACATGTTTTGGGACTTCAAAAGTGGGACAACGAAATTGGACAACTATACGATGTAACCGCCACACCTACTTTTTTTATTTTGGATAAGGACAAACGCATTATCGGAAAACCGTATGGTGTGAAAGAGTTGAAGGAGTTTTATCAGCAGTAAGATTAAATTAACCTAAGTTCTATATAATCATATTAATTAAAAAATTGATATTCAGTAGTTTATAATGAGTGTCAAATCGAGCGCAGTCGAGATTTAATCGAAATTTTAACTTTTGTAGTGTTCTCGACTGCGCTCGAACTGACAATTGGTTATTTTTCAGTGAATTATAAACTACATAGTGATTTCTTATGTCAAACTCACGTTAAAAAGTATTTTTTCATCATTCTGTGCTTGACGCTGAAATAAACTCGGCACAAGAGTTTAGCGTGACGAATTGTATACTTTTTTAAACAGTTTCTTTTGAAAGTTTTATAAAACTAATGAAGTATCGTCATTTGTGGACGTATCATAAGTTTGTCCAGTTAGAATTGTATTCATAAGATCATCGCTACCACAAGGATTTCTTGGTTGTGTTTTAGGAACAGTTTGCGTACAGGTGCAATATTCATTAGTTGCAGTATCATTAGTATTGCAAAATTGCGTAATATCTTGCTGATTGCCTCCGCCAGTTTCTTGTCCTCCGTATATGTGAGTCAGCGATAGATTTGCTACTTTGAACTTTCTAATTGTCAATGCTTTTTTTTGTCGTTTCATAATGGTAAAATTTTAACGTTTTCAATACTTGTACTTATTCATCGCGCAAAAAAAACTTTTGTTGTCTTTGGTCTGTGTCAATTCAGTGAATTGAAAGTGCTTTGTTGTTCTTCTCTTACTTTTTTAATGAAATACGACGGTTTTAATCCTGTTTTTTTATAAAATGCTCTGAGGAAACTCTCTATACTTGAAAATCCACCTTCAAAGGCAATTCCTCGAATTGTATATTTTTCATATGCTGGATCGTGTTGAATCTTATCTATGATGTAGTCTATGCGTAAGTCGTTTACATAGCTGACAAATGTTTTCTCTTTGTAGGCATTAATTACTTTGGATAAATATTTAGAATTTGTGTTGAGTAATTTCGCTGCTTCATTCAGTGATAGTTGGCTTTTGAGATACTGGTTTGCCTGTTCAAAATGTTCCAAACTTTTTAAAATGTCTTGTATGGTATGGTCGTCTACACCGAGAGATTTTAAAACATCTATGTTATTTTTTTGCTTTGTGACAACTGCATTCTTGTGTTTTCGTTGTTCTGATTCTTTTCGCACGGTGTCATATCGTTTCTTGTATTTTTGATGCAATTGATAAAAATACAATACGATACCAATTGTAAGTACTAGAAATAAAATAATGATACCTACAATCAAGTTTTTATTCTTGACATTATTTTGTTGTAGATCTGCTATTAAAATGTCTCTTTCAGATAAGAGTTGAGGAATTTCGTAAGTTCTTATGATTTTGTTGGATAAATATTTATAATCTGCATACATCATACTATCAAATTTTAATAATCGATTCGTATACTGCAGCTGTAGTTCTTTATTTTAGTTCTTTTTGGCGGCTGTGATAAGATACTCATACGTAGGTCGTAAAGCAGGTAATAAGTTATTTGTTTGCTGAAAAACAGTATCTATTTTTTGGAAGTATTGTAATGATTTTTCCGCTTCTCCAAGTTGATGATAACTCTTCGCCAAGTAAAATTCTGCTACAAGTTGATCATTTTCATACAAATACGAAGTTCCTTTTTCAATACTATCAATGGAAGCTTTGTAATTTCCTTTTATATTTAAATTAATACCTTCATTAATGACAAAATAATGATACAAATCCTGTTTGTCATGCGCTAACGCAAATGAAATTCCTTGTTTATTGATAGCAGTACATGCATCAGTTTTTTCAGATTCGTAATACGTAGAAGACAATTGGAATAACACATTGAAATATCCTAAAATATCCAATGAATCACGTTGCAATTCAAATTCGAGACATTCTTTAAAAAATTTTTCAGATTGTTCATAATTTCTAATTCTTCGATGCAAAAACGCAATATTAAATTTTACATTGTATTGATATTCAATGTCTTTATTGGCTTCCGTAAGCTTTTGAGCCAACAAATAATATTCCAATGCCAAATTGTATTTTCTTTCTGTATCATAGACTACACCTTTTAAAAAATAGGCTTTCATCAATAATTTAGAACCTACTTTTTGGTTTTTAGTAGCGTGAATTGTACTGTCTAAATACGTATGTTTTACCGTTGTATTTTTCGCTTTTTTGCTGAGCATATAATATAATGTTCCTGCTAGCTCATTTTTATGTTTCTTTTTTGTCTTTTCAATATAAGGCGCCACATAGGTAACCGCTTCTTGGAATGTGAGCTGATTTTGACGAACCGTTTCTATAACAAATGCAATCTCTTGTGATAATGATGGTGTTTTTTGAGCGTAAGAGAGATATAAAAAAGGACATAAGCATATCCACAAAAATGTATTCATACAAGTCGTATTTATAACAAATATAACCGAAAATGTATCTGTATGTGACACAGAATAGGCAACAACCTTGTTTCAATTCAGTGAATTGAAAATTTAATTCACTGAATCACAAATAACTACACTTGACTCCTATGTGATTTACTTGTTGTTTTGTTTTGCTAACCATCCAAATTCGTAGAGTATTAACTTTAATTTTAAAAAAATGAAGAAAAGAAAAAAGTTTAACAAGCTTACCTTATCGAAAAAAACAATTGGAAATTTAACATCAGTACAGGGAGGAGTTCCACCAACGGTTGATGTTGGATATTGTACTACAGAACCAGAGACGACCATTACAGAACCTGATCCAACTTTTGATCATACAAATGATGTGGGTTGCGGCGGTGCCACCGGAGGCGTTGATACACAATGTTGGTGTAATATATACAGCGTGGCGATTGAGTGTGCTTGGTGGAATGATTAGTAATTAACGTGAGTTTGATATA
>JBCCLS010000090.1:0-8925 GCA_039026835.1 Bacteroidota bacterium
AATGTTACCAAGACTTACAAAGGTCATTTAATCAGAAAGTATACCACAAAAGTACGAAAAAGTAATTTATAGCGCTTTTTTTACGCTTAAATAATACCTTTTATCGTTATATTTTAACCTTTTGTAGATAAAAGGTACGCTTCCTTACAATAAAACAGCCAAAAAACCGCCTCGAAAATTTTAAAACCTGTTAAAAATCAGTTCGTTTTTTAAAAATCTATCATCATAACTGTTCTTAATGAATTGATTTTTGCGAAAATATAGTATCTTTCGCTTTCATAAATCCTCAAATATGAAGCGACTCAAAGCGTCCATATATCTACTTACTTTTCTAACATTTCAAACCTTCTTTGGGCAAACATCAAATAGTGATTATGAAAAATATCCTGCATTTGTTGAATGTGAAAATGTAGATATCGCTGATCTTGAAAATTGCTTCAACACCACACTTAGAAACTTTATTGATACCAACTTCAAAGAACCAGCAATCGTCAGTGAAAAAAATTATCAAGGCGAATTGGTGTTGCTGTTTGAAGTCAACAAAGAAGGAAGCTTCAAGGTGTTGTATGTTGATGCCGTATATGAGGAATTAAAAACAGAAATAAAACGTGTATTTGGATTACTTCCCAAAATACAACCTGCAACGTACAGTGGAAAGCCAGCGTATGTGCAATTTACCATGAAACTGGAAATCCCATTAGGAAGTGTAGTTGCCATTGAAACACCCAAAACACTTGACGCAGGAGAAAGCGAACTGGAAACAGCGGCAAAAACTGAATTTGACACAGTCAATGCTGAATTAGAAACTTACAAAGATGAATTGTATGCTAGCAATCTAAACATTCCGTTTTCACACGATATGTATTCGTATTTTGATCGTCAAATAAATTTGGTAGGTACCAACAGTCACACAGCGTCTAAGCCATTTTTATACAGTACTGTGTCTAATTATTATGACTTTAACGCGCAACAAACCAAGTTAAAAAAAGACGTTTCTTCATGGTTTGGACGTAAATTATGGAACGAGCATATGGTGACTGTCAAAGGTAAAAACTATTGGTTTACCATTGATCCTATTGTCGATTTACAATTGGGTGGACATAACGACAGTCAAGTTGATTACACGTACAATAATACCAGAGGATTGCAAGTGCAAGCGGGTTTGGGCAAAGGATTCAACTTTTCGGCGACTGTTTTTGAAAGTCAAGGACGATTTGCGGATTATTTCAATAGATATGCAGAAAGTATTCGCCCAGCAGGTGGAAATCCAGCGATTATTCCGGGACGCGGAATTGCCAAAGAATTTAAAACAGATGCTTACGATTATCCAGTGGCAGAAGGATACATTTCGTATGCGCCCAACAAAACATTCAATGTGCAATTTGGACACAGTAGAAACTTTATTGGCGACGGATATCGTTCGTTATTCGTGAGCGATGTAGTAAGTCCATATCCTTTTTTAAAGCTTAATACATCTTTCTGGAAAATAAAATATACCAATACGTGGATGTGGTTACGCGATGTGCGTCCCGAAGTTACGGAAGATGGTGCTTTTTTAACCAAATATATTGCAAATCATTATTTGAGCTGGAATGTTTCTAAAAAATTAAATATAGGCTTTTTTGAATCTGTCATTTGGGAAAACGATAACAATCGTGGATTTGATGTCAACTATGTAAATCCAGTCATATTTTACCGTGCCATTGAGTTTTCTACTGGATCAAGAGCCGGAAATGCCCTGGTTGGATTGAGTTCAAAATACAAATGGAATGACACTATAAATTTGTATGGACAATTCATACTGGATGAATTTTCATTAAATGACATTCGCGATGGCAATCAAAGCTGGAAAAACAAATTTGGGTTTCAGTTAGGTGCCAAATACTACAATGCGTTTAAGGTTGATAATTTACTCTTACAATTTGAGTACAACCAAGTGCGGCCGTATACCTATTCGCACAATGAAGTAGCTACAAATTATGGGCATAACAATCAATCATTGGCACATTTGTGGGGCGCTAACTTCCGTGAAGTCATCGGAATTGCGCGTTACAATCACGATCGTTGGTATGGAAGTGCAAAACTCATTTACGGACAACGCGGTTTGGACTTTAATCCAACCGTAGATGCGGCAAGTTATGGAAGCAATATTTTCATCGATAATGATGATAGAATAGGAGATACAGGTATTGAATTATTGCAAGGAAACAAAACCAATGTTTTTATTGGCGATCTCAATGTTGGTTACATAATCAACCCACGAACCAACTTAAAAGTCTTTGCCAATATTACGTACAGAAGTTTCAATCCTGATGCGAATACGGCAGTCGATTTCAAAGAAAATACAACATGGTTAAATTTTGGAATTCGAACTGATATTTTTAACTGGTATTTTGATTTTTAACTTTTCTGTTCAATTTTTTTTATTAAATTTGTTAAAGCCTCGAAAAAGAAAATTAACCACAAGATACCCCAACATCTTGTATACCCAAACCAAGCCATTAGAATGATAAAGCCATTACTCATTTTACTCCTTATTTTACCGTTTATTTTTTTAGGATATAAGTCTATAGATTTAGCAATTTACAAACGCAGAAGAGGATCTACCTACATGGTCAAAGAATATCCTGTATTCTTTATAGGTTGTGCACTATTTGTAGTAGCAGGAGTTCTTATTTCAAAATTTAAATTGCTATTGAACTTTTTGTAAACTTTTATAAAAAGTTTTACGTAAGACTTCGCCAGATATAAACCAATCTCCATAGCCCAAATCGTCATACTTTTTGGTAAGCATTGTGTTTTCTGTCACCTCTTTTTCTGTTTTCCCAGCTTTTATTTCTACCAACACATTTTTTTCAATATTTTCCAGCATTTCTAAATATGTTTGTAATTCTGCTTTGTTTGACATATTTCTGTGACCAGGAATAATTTTAGTCTCTTCATTAATCACTAGCAATGCTCTTTTAATTGCTGCAATATATCCTTGTGTGCTACCGCCTGAATTTAAGTCGATATACGGATACTTTCCCTGAAAATAGGCATCACCAGTATGCAGTACATTGCTATCAGTAAAATATACCATAGCATCACCGTCTGTATGTGCTTCGTGTACATGAAAAATAAAAATAGTTTCGCCATTAAAGAAAAAGGACATATCTTTTGAAAATGTAATTACAGGTAATGCTGCTTTTGGAGCTGCTTTTTTTGTGATTTCTCGCTCCTTATTAAACTGATCCATACTCATGCGCTTGCGAACATTTTCATGTGCTACAATCACAGCGCCTTCTTTTTGCATATTTTCATTTCCGCCTGTATGATCGCCATGCCAATGTGTATTTATCAAAAATTCTACTGGTTGTTCAGTAACACTTTGAATGGCTTTTAAAATTTTTGGCGTCAAATGTGCAAATTGATCATCAATCATAAACACGCCATCTTCGCCCACCGAAATCGCAATATTTCCACCTTGTCCTACCAGCATGTAGATATGATCTGTAACTTTTGTTATTTTAATTTGAATCTCCTTCTTTTGTGCGAAACTTGTAGTTGCGAAAAATAAAAATGTTAGTATGGAGATGCGTTGTAAAAATTTCATCTGTCGATTTTTTGAGAATTATGAGGAATACTAAATATGAACTATTATTTTGTGTTGAAAATTAAGGTGTTGGTCTAATGCCTCTTCATGCAACAAACGTTAAAAAAACACCAAATTTTCGGTCAAATCTGTACATTCAATTAGAGCTGTAGTCGTTGTAAAATACGCTTCCTTTCCAAAGATAAAAAGAGAAATACAATAACTGTAGAGAAAAGCTGTAAAACCTTTGAAAATCATTGCATAAAATTGATTTGTACTATATCTTTGCACCAATTTAGGATGGTTGATGAAAACGGCATTGAATACACTCAAAAGAACACACACATTTGCTTCAATATTTGAAGATTTCAAGCAGCTCACAAAGGTTGGATTAGCCATGAGCGTTGTCTTCTCTTCACTAGCAGGATATTTACTGGCAGTTGGTGCTGAAGGTTTCAGTTTCAAAATACTTACCTTACTTGCTTTAGGTGGTTATTTTATGGTTGGAGCCTCCAATGCATTCAATCAAATTATTGAACGTGATTTAGATGCAAAGATGGATCGCACCAAAAACAGACCAATACCTTCAGGGCGTATGTCTGTCACTGTAGCATTCATCATTGCCGCATTGTTCACCATTTTAGGAATAGGCATTCTATATGTAATCAATCCTAGAACTGCGATGTTTGGTGCGATTTCTATATTTCTGTATACTTGTGTGTATACACCTTTAAAGACTAAAACGCCATTAGCCGTATTTGTAGGAGCATTTCCAGGAGCCATTCCTTTTATGTTAGGTTGGGTAGCTGCTACTAATAAATTTGGAATTGAGCCAGGCATTCTATTTATGATTCAATTTTTTTGGCAGTTTCCACATTTTTGGGCTATTGGATGGTTTCTATTTGATGATTACAAAAAAGGAGGTTTCTTTATGTTGCCTACAGGAAAAAGAAACAAAGCAACTGCTTTGCAAATCATCATGTACACAGCATGGCTTATCTTAATCTCTATATTTCCAGTTGCTGGATTAACAGGTGAATTAAAATTGTCTGTACTAGCAGCTATTCTAGTATTCATTTCTGGTATTGGATTGCTCTATTTTGGGATCCGATTGTATAAGAAAATGGATAAGCAATCTGCAAAAGAGCTAATGTTAGCAAGTGTTGGATATATCACCTTAATGCAAATAATATTTGTGGTAGATAAATTTTTACAATAAACTATGGATTTAACGCAAGGAACATTTAATGAGAAGAAGGACAGATCGAGAAAGATGATGTTGTGGTTTGCTATGATTAGCATGTTTATGACATTTGCGGGATTGACAAGTGCCTATATTGTAAGTCAGGAACGTCCAGATTGGTTGCAAAGTTTGGTGTTGCCAACTGCTTTTTTTTACAGCACATTAGTAATTGCGGTGAGTAGTGGTACGTTTCATTTTGCTAAAATTTCCATTCAAAAAGGCGACAGAGGTCGCACAAGTTTATTTCTATTACTCACACTAGGGCTCGGAATTATATTCGTGATTTTACAATTTGTAGGATTCAACGAAATTATAGCAAATAATTATTTTTTCACAGGTCAATCAAGTACGGTGACGACCTCATTTATATATATTATTACGGCAACGCACTTAATGCACGTCGCTGTTGGGATTATCGTACTATTGGTCGTAATTTATAATCATTTTAAACAAAGGTATAAACAAGGGCAAACACTTGGTTTAGAACTAGGTGCAATGTTCTGGCATTTCTTAGATATTCTTTGGGTTTTCCTGTTTTTATTTTTATATTTCTTGAAATAGGAAAAAAATGTAAATTTGAACAATTTTTAAAAATGTAAATTCTCTATGGAAGCTACTGTTACAGGTACAGAAGATAAAGTTTGGGGAGGTGGAAATAAGCCACTAAGAGCAAGCTACGGAAAAATGATGATGTGGTTCTTCATTTTGTCAGATGCATTGACATTTTCAGGGTTCTTGGCAGCGTACGGATTCTCCAGATTCAAGTTCATTGATTCATGGCCAATTGCGGACGAAGTGTACAATCACTTTCCAGGAACACACGGAGATAATCCAATGTACTTTGTTGCATTGATGACCTTTATATTAATTGCGTCTTCTGTAACAATGGTATTGGCAGTAGATGCAGGTCACCACAACAATCGTAAGAAAACAACATTCTACATGTTTTTAACCATTATTGGTGGAGCAATTTTCCTAGGTTCTCAAGCATGGGAATGGACTAACTTTATCAAAGGTTCTTACGGAGCATTGGAAACAAAAGGAGGACAAATTTTACAGTTTGTAAATACAGAAACAACACCTGATGATGAAAAAATGTATCGTGTTTCTGTAGAAGATTTTGCAACAGCTTCTTTTAAAGAACGCACGCAACACCAAAGCAAGCAAGGACTTTGGTATGTTTCTGAATCAGCATTACCAACCTATTCTGTTCAAGATGTAATTACTGGTTTTAATGCAGATCCTACATTGGCAGTTCGTACACAAGAAATTATCCCAGATGTAGCTGCATTAAAAGCATCAGACAACCCAGCAGATGTAGCAAAAGGAGAGCGTTTTGAAAAAATGTATGTCAATTCAGATCATAAAGGGCACAAAGGAATCTTAACACGAGAAGAATCTGAAAAAGCATTAAAAGATGCGGTAACGTATGTAAAAGGAGCAAACCTTATTCACAACGAATATGGAAACAGACTATTTGGAGATTTCTTCTTTTTCATTACAGGATTCCACGGATTCCATGTATTCTCAGGAGTAGTCATCAACGTTATTATTTTCTTCAATATCTTATTAGGAACTTACGAAAGAAGAAAGAATAACTATGAAATGGTAGAAAAAGTTGGACTTTATTGGCACTTTGTCGATCTGGTTTGGGTATTCGTATTTACATTCTTCTACTTAGTTTAACAACATTTATCAAAGAAATTATTATACACCATGGCACACGATCACGACGAACATATTGAGCACAAATTAGCCATATTTAGAGGAAGACTTAAATTCAAATCAAACGTTCAGAAAATCTGGGGCGTACTTATCTTCCTATCTATAGTAACAATTATTGAAGTTTTATTAGGTATTGTAAAACCACCTATTTTAGTAGACAACTATTTCGTAGGAATGAAGTTGCTAAACTGGGTATTCATTGTCCTAACCATTGTAAAAGCATATTATATTGCTTGGGATTTTATGCACTTACGTGATGAAAAAAGTTCCTTGCGTAGAGCAGTAGTTTGGACAGCAGTATTCTTAATCAGTTACTTAATTTTCATTTTGCTTCAAGAAGGAACGTATATTGAAGATGTAAAAACAAATGGATTCATCAAGTGGGATTTCTAAAATAACACTTTACAAAATAGAAAAAAGGCAGTACCATACGTACTGTCTTTTTTTATGGAACTCATGGAACGAAAGAAGACAATGTGTTGAGATTATTTCAAAAACTACTTGTTAATTCTTTCTAAAAAAAGAGCGTCAAACACAAAAAAAACAGCCGATTATAGCAATAATTCGCGAACCGATTTTTATTTTTGCAAAAGAAAAGTTTTTGCGATGAAAAAGAAGATCACTTTAGGAATTTTATTCTTGTTACCTATCTGTATTGTACTCATTCTTCTTTTTACAAACCACAACTACAGACCGCTTCCGGTCATAAAAGAAGGAGTTGCCGAATTGGTAAATTTCAAATCCTATGAAAAAAATGATTCCATACAATTTGGTGGAAAAATTACCATTCTTGGATTTTTAGGAAGCAACCTGAAAGATAGAAAAATCAACGTACTCAATCTCAATCAAAAAATATACAAGCGCTTCAGTGGTTTCAAACATTTTCAGCTTATCATGTTAGTCACGCCAGGACAAGAAGCCGAAATAAAAGATTTAAAGCAAGAAATTAGTCGCTTTGCAGACGAACTCAAATACTGGAATTTTGTCATTGTAGAAATGGACGAATTAGAGCGTATTTTTGATGGATTGGCTTCTCCATTGCCATTAGATCCATACGGAAGCTCTGAGTTTATGTATATCATTGATAAAGACAAAAACCTACGCGGACGCATTGACGACAGAACGGATGACGAAATTGAAGAAAAAGCAGCGCCATATATGTTATATGGTTACAACACGATCTTAATTTCAGAACTTTCTGGAAAAATGACCGACGACATTCGAATTCTATTCAAAGAATATCGTGGCGGAAAAGGCAAAAATGAGAACTCAGACAAACGACGAACGGAAGACTTGAAAAAATAAACGTATGCAAAAAAAGAACTATTCATATATCGGAATCGCCTTTATCATTCTTGTTTTTGGAATCATCTTTGTCCCAAGAATTGTAGACAAAGTAACCAAAGGAGAAACCGTTGAAAAAGATCGTATGAATATTGTGGGTGCTGAGCGAAATTCAAAACTTTTGTATCTCAAAATTGATGGGAAAGCCCGCAGAGTGCCGCAATTCTTATTCACCAATCAAGACAGTCTGGAAATTTCAAATCAAGATTTCAGTGGAAAAGTAACTGTGATGGAATTTTTCTTTACTACCTGTCCCACAATATGTCCTGTTATGAACAGCAACATGCGTTCGCTTGATGAGGAATTTCATGAAAGAGATGATTTTGCCATTGCTTCTTTCACCATCGATCCAGAAGTTGATACGCCAAAAGTGCTAAAAGAATATGCAGAACGTTATGGTGTAAAATCACTCAATTGGCACTTTTTAACAGGCGATTTAAAGAAGATTCACGAACTCTCAAATACAGGATTCAACATTCTTGCAAAGATCAATCCCAATGTGGCTGGCGGATTTGAGCATCAAGGTTATTTTGCTTTGATAGACAAAAATGGTTTCATACGTTCTCGTAAAGACAATCATGGAAATCCTAAAATATATTACCAAGGCACCGAAGTGGCAGAAGTAGAAATGCTCAAGCAAGACATAAAAAATTTACTAGAAGAAGAATAAAAAATTGAAACGAAGGAAATGATGACACAGGATATAAACATGGAAATGCCGAATGACATAGAGAAAAAGTATAAAAAGTGGATTGTGGTACTATCAGTTGCCATTCCAGTTGTTGTCGCTATTTTATTTGGTGTGAAACTGGAAAATGTAGAACCGTTAACGTTTTTACCACCAATCTACGCAACAATCAATGGAATTACAGCAGTGCTACTAGTAGCAGCAGTAATCGCTATAAAAAATAAAAAAGTAAAACTGCATGAAAACCTAATGAAAACCTGTATTGGACTTTCTGTAGCGTTCTTATGCAGTTTTACTTTTTTATTTTTTATAGCGATTACTGCTGCTACTAGTAGCACTGCTGTAATTCCA
>JBCCLS010000091.1:0-8924 GCA_039026835.1 Bacteroidota bacterium
AAAACATATATATTCAGCATTGCCATCATATTCATGTTGGTTAGTTGTTCAGAAATTATAGAAGTCCCAGATATTACGAATGATACCGTGAATCTTGTTGCGCCCGCAGATAATACTACAGTCAATACCGCTACATTGGCTTTGTCGTGGGAAACAGTAGAAAACGCAGATAATTATCAAGTACAAATTGCACGTCCAGATTTTGAGAATATTCTTGAGCTGGAATTAGATTCTACGGTTACTGAAAACTCAATTTCAGTAAACTTGGAAGCTGGCAACTCGTATCAATGGCGTGTGCGTGCAAAAAATAGTGATTATACAACTGCATACACTACGTATTCATTCAATTCTGATGCAGTTGAAACTGTAGATATTTCTAATGACATAGTTACATTGATTGCACCTGCAGACACTATTACACTTGCTGTTACCTCATTTACCTTATCTTGGGAAACAGTAGCAAATGCGGAAAACTATCGCATCCAAATTGCACGTCCTAATTTTGAGAATATTCTTCAGTTAGAATTAGATACTACCACTACTGAAAATTCAATTTCAGTTGACTTAGAAGCAGGAAATACCTATCAGTGGCGTGTGCGTGCCCAAAATAGTGATTATACCACCTCGTATTCAACATTTACTTTAACATTGGAATGATCACAAAAAAAGGAAAGACATATTTGCTACTCACCATAGTTTTGGGAATTTGGGGCGCAATTGGTTATCAAATCTATTCCAAGTTTAGTCCAGAAGAAACACCTGTGCTAGCAGCCAATTCCAATGTGCATTTTTCACCAAAACAAACCATTGAAAGAGATACTTTTCGTATCAATACACAACATCGCGATCCTTTTTTAGGAACACCATATCAACCAAAACAGGCACATGTAAAACGTACGGCTACTCCCAAAAAAGAGCCTATTGTTTTTCCTTCTATTGCCTACAGAGGTGTAATTTCAAAACAACAAAGTATTCAAAACATCTACATCATGGATATCAACGGCACACAGCAGCTTTTTAAGGTTGGGAAAGAGATTCAGTATGTAAAACTTTTGAAAGGAAACAAAAAGTCAGTCACTATAGTATATAAAGGACAACGACAAACAATTGCAGTATCTAATTAATCATGAAAATTCTCAAAGTCAAAGCAGGTGCGTTACAATTTGCCATCATGATTTCTGCAATCATTGCGGTATTGCTGTCTGTATTTATTGTGTTTATACATTCACATTCAATGTTTGAAAAAAAATCTGATGTACTGATTGAAACTATTCAGCAAACAGAAGACATGATCATCGCCAATCTTGATAATTTTTTAGTACAGAAAGACACTATTATCGGCATGCCAGCAGAAGAGAAAAATCAAACTTCAAAGCTACATAGAAGCTATTGGGGCGTGTTTGGAAAAGTATATTCACAAGTAGCAACAAATGGAAAGACTGTTGAGAAAATAGCATTGGTGAGTGGTGCGCAATCTGGATTGTATCGTACAGCATTGTATCTAAAAGAAACCAATAGTCCTTTGATTGTGGTGGGAAATGCAAAAATTCAAGGAAAAACCTATCTCCCCAAAAGAGGCATTAAAGCTGGTACAATTGCTGGAAATTCATACTATGGAACTCAACTCGTGCATGGAACAGTTTTAAAAAGTAGCGAAACGCTCCCAAAACTTTCTAGTCAGTTGATCAATTCTATAACTACTTTGCAGAAACTTCCGTTGTCTCCCGACAATGAACAATATATTGATGTACAACCCGGAAAAACATATACAAATTCTTTCACCCAACCTGTAAAGACAGTTTTTAGCAATGATGCATTGGATATTTCAAATGTGAAACTTGTCGGACATATTTTAGTTCGATCTAACACAAAAATAACAGTAGCTGCTTCTAGTATGCTAACAGACGTAGTGTTGATTGCTCCTGAAATTGAGATTGAGTCCAATGTAAAAGGAACGTTTCAAGCCATTGCAAGCGAGCAAATTACAGTAGGAAAAGATTGTGAGCTTCGTTATCCATCCGCACTAGTTATGAATGTAAATGATGATCACGATATCACTTTACATCAAGAGTTCAAGAAGCATATTTTTATTGATCAAAATACAAGTGTAAAAGGAATTGTATGCTATTTGCAAAATGAAACTGAACATCGTTTTGAGCCACAAATTATGTTGAAAGAGCACACACAACTCACGGGTTTCCTGTATTGTGAGCAGCAACTTGAATTGCTCGGTGATGTGTATGGAAGTGTCTACACAGGTAGATTTATTACGAAACAGTTTGGTTCTATCTATCAGAATCATATGTATAATGGGCATATTTTATGTGATCAATTGGAAGAAGAATATGTAGGTTTTCCGCTTGGGAATGTTGCACAAAAAGTGATGAAATGGTTGTACTAAAAAAAATAAAAGCCTCTACATTGATGGAAACCTTGGTTGCCACAGTGTTGATTGTGCTAATATTTATGATTTCTACCTTTTTATTGAACTCATTATTTACGGTAACGGTGCGACAGCATACAGCTGCACTCCACACGCGGATTGCAGAACTTACCTATTTATCACTTCACAATCAGATTGTCATTCCCTATGATGATGAATTTGGAAATTGGTCGATTTCTGTGGAACGTGCAGGTAGGAAACTCATTTTTGAAGCTTTGCATACAAAGACGAATAAAACTATTTATGTAACGCGATATGAATAGTCAACAACAAAAAATACCAGCATTTACTTTAAGCGAACTCATCATTGTGATTTTAATTACTGTGATTGTTTCAGGAATTGCATTTTCAGTATTGCAGCTTGTGCAGAAACAAATGCACGGTATGCAAACCAACTTTCAGCGTGTTACAAGTGTAAGTCTGTTAGAACAGTCATTGTATCTTGATACACATCGCTCCAGTCATATTCAGTACAACGAATTTGAAGATGCGCTCTATTTTATTTCTGAGATTGATACCGTTCGTTACAAATTTGAGAAGACATTCGTTCAAAAAGCAACAGATACGTTTCACATCACTGTAACAGATAAGAAATTTTACTTTGAAGGAAGAGAAACAAACACAACTACGATAGATGCTTTTAAGCTTATAACTGATAAAAACTTTAAGAATGCAGCTATTTTTTGTTATCAACGAAATACAGCAAATACCTATATGAATCCATGAGTTTTAATTTAGAGAACATACAGCGAAAGCAGCACGCGGCTACAAAAAAATCATCTGAAATCACGTCGATTTTACAGAAAGAGATTGTATTGTTTGGCAAAGGATTTTCCAATAAACTCAAAGAAGATTTTTATACAGAACTTTCTGTGTTATTGAGTGCAGGTGTTTCGTTAAAAGAAGCCTTAGAACTTCTGTATCATTCCCAAAAGAAAAAAACTAGCAAGGAAATTTTGGGCATTGTCCTTACAGATTTGATTGACGGACAAAGTATGTCGGAAGCCATTCGATCTCACAAAGCATTTACGCAGTATGAATATTATTCTATTAAAATTGGAGAGGAAACAGGTACACTGGCAGCAGTGGTAAAGCAGCTAGGAAGCTTTTTTGGCAGAAAGAATCAGCAGCGCCGAGATGTAATGAGCGCACTTACTTATCCTATAATTATATTGAGCACAGCATTTTTAGTGGTAATTTTTATGTTGCAGTTCGTCGTGCCTATGTTTCAAGATATATTTCGACAGAACAACGTGGCACTTCCAGGGATTACGGAGTTTATTATCAACGTTTCAGGGTTTTTAAAATCCTATGGATGGTTACTATTTGTTGGAGTGATTGGGTTATTTTCTTCACGGTTTCTATTTCAAAAACAAGAATGGTATCGCCGTTTTAAAGATACTTTTGTGTTGAAACTTCCTTTTTTTGGAAACTTTATTAAAACAGTCTACTTATCACAATTTACCCAAGCTGTAGCGTTGTTATCCGCTTCCAAAGTTCCTGTCATTAACAGTATTCAATTGGTGAAAAAGATGATTGCTTTTTATCCGCTGCAAGATGCATTGGCAACTGTAGAACAATCCATTTTACAAGGCGCTACACTAAGTGAAAGTTTGTCATCGCATGCTATTTTTAATGATAAGATGATTGCACTTGTAAAAGTTGCTGAGCAAACCAATCAGACTGAGTTTATTTTTGATCGTTTGAATGTACAGTATCATGAACAAGTACAGCGACAGTCGAAGATGATGTCTACGATTATGGAACCATTGATTATTGTTTTTGTGGGAATTATGGTGGGTATTATTTTGATTGCTATGTATTTGCCAATGTTCAAGTTGGGAACCGTTTTGGGCGGGTAATGTACTGCAAAATCAAAATATAAAAGCGTAGAAATCTTTTGTGAATTTACTTTGCAGTCGTTGATTCAAAACTCTGCAACATTACATTGGCTTGCAAATACGAGGTTCCCAAGCGATAGTTTTTCTTCTTTTTGTAAGAAACACATACAACTTCGCCATATTTGGTGCGTTGTTCTAGTGTGTAAATGAGTTGAAGAATGTTGTTAAAATGTCCTTCCACTGTCAAAGAATAGGTTTTTATGACAAGTGATTTTTCTTGAATTGTATGCGGTTCTAAGAAATCGATCACTTTTAAATTGTGTGCTTTTGAAAAGGTCGCAACTGTGTTGAGAAGATTGTTTTGCAAAGAAGTCCCACCAATTTTGTATTTGACTAAGAGTGAATCGTAATACTGCTGTTTTTTCTTTAGTAGCGCAATCTGTTTTGGAGTGTTTTCAAAGATTTTCTGCTCTTTATGAAGTTTTGTGTATTCAGATTTTAGCGCAAAGGTATTGGCAATTGCAAATTTGTAGCATAAAAAAAGCAGCACTACAAATCCTCCAACCAACAATCTGTTTTTTAATGCATTACTCATGATACACTTGCACTTTTAGTGAAAAATCTGTGTTATTTGTAGCTTGCGATCCGTAATGAACCACCAGTACATTTGCAATCCAATCTAAATTTTCTAAGGCTTGAATCCAATCTGAAAATAGATCACTATCTGTAGAAATTCCTGAAATGGTAATGGTATTTTCCGCCAGTTGAATTGCTTTATTTTTTTTAATTCGCTTTTTGATTGGCTGATAGGTTAGTTCTGCTAATTGAATGGTATTTGGAAGCGAATTCGCAATCGCATCAATATAATAGGAACTTCTAGAAGATGAATTTTTCAAAATATCATCTACCGTTTTCTGTTTTTCATCAACCAATGCTTTTAACTGTAGTAATTTTTCTTTTTGAGAACTGTTTACCGCTGCGGTTTGTTTCATGCCTTCTACAGATTCGTAATAGGAATTAAACATAAAAAAGTTAACCAGTAATAATAGCAATATGCAACTCAAACCAACGATTAAGAACTGACTAAAAAAACGTCGCTGACGAAAGTTAATCAAGAGTTGTTTTTCTATTTCTTGAAAATTAGAAAGTGTTATTTTGGATTGTAAAATATAGGATAATGCGCCCGCAAAATTGAGCAGTTGCGTATTTTGTACTTCCAATCCGTTGATGATATGAGTTTGTCTCGGAACTTCATCCACTAAAGAAATCCCTGTAATTTGGTCGTTTTCTTTGGTTAGTTTTGCATTGGAAGTGTAATACGTTGGCTCATCTATAAAATTATTGATAAGACTTGTTATCACATTGCCAAGCGAAAACCCAACAATTGTAATTTTCTGTTGTTTATAGACTTCTATGAGTTTGTCAACCGTAGATTTTCGACAAATAGAGATATTGTGAAAATTTCCTTGTGAATTTATTTCAAAGTAAAAATCATTAATTTTTAAATTCGGAAACGCTTCATATAGCAACCGATTTTCTATTTTTTCAGGACTTTGAATAAATTTACTCAGCACATTATCATTATTTACAATAAGGAACGCATGCTGTTTTTTGGTTAGTTTTTGCGCAATTTCTGCTATCGTTTTTCCGGAAAAAGTATCTTCCATACTAACGGCTACCTTCTTTTTTCTCAGTAAAATTGCGGTTACAGCATTGCTGCTATTGTGTTCTATACCACAATAGATATTTCCATATAAAAGATATGTTTTTAGCCTTTCTAACATTAGTTAATTACTGTCGGTTTGATAAGCACTGTAAGTTTTGATTTTGCATCTTTGCGTTTGCGTTTGCTAAAGAGCCATTTGATTACAGGAATTCTTGCCAAGAAAGGCACGCCATCACCTTCATCTCTTTTTTCTTTGGTTTCAATTCCACCCAAAACAGCAATATCCTGATCGCGCATTCGAATAATTGATCGGAATTCTCTAGAGTTAATATCTGGTGGTGCGTTGTCGTCAATTCGATTCCCAAAAGAAGATTGAATTACAAAAATATCCAGCGTCACTTGTCCGTCGCCAGACACAACTGGTTTGATTGAGATTCCCAGTTCGGCATCAATCGGATAGTAATTGGTAATTTCTGAAGTTTGCGGATTGTTGGTTCCGTAAATATTACGTTGTGTGACTGCATAATAGGAAGTGGTTCCATTAGACAGTGTAGCGCGATGTCCGTTGAGTGTGGATATTTTAGGTGTAGAACGAATTTTGATATCGCCATCTTTTTCCATTGCAGAAATACTCGCAAAAAACTCAGGCACCACTTTTCCTAAATTGAATGAACCCAAACCATCAAAACCGCCAATGACACGATTTACAGTGTTTGCGCCAAGAGTGAGATTGGTTGTTGGAAAAATACTTCCGCTAGTTTCTGTAGGACCGTCTCCAATTCCCCAACTAATTCCTGTTTCTACTTGGGATAATTTGCTCACATCAATCAACATCACTTCAATGAGAACAACGGGAACAGGTTTGTCTATTTTTTCAATAAAATTTCGAAAGCGTTGTACACTTGAACTTGGACCGCTTACATAGAAACTATTCATCTCAAAATCTGCCTGTATTTGCAAATCTGCAATGAGGTCCGACGGTAAAATATTGATGAGTGCTTCTGCCTGACTCCGATTGGTGTTGGCAAGTCCATTTCCTTGATTGGATTGCCCTGTTCTGCTCAGCGTGGCTCTATTGCTATTTCCTCCTGTAAACGAATCAAATTGATTGCCAGTATCTGCTCCAATATTTTGCCCAACACTGCTGCCTCTTGCTCTAGTTGTATTTCCATTGCCACCGCTTGTGTCAGTTAGTAATTGAATAGAACGATGCATTAGTGGAATGATTGAAATTTCGCGTAAGCTCAACTGATTTGCAGTCCCAAAAATATACATGTTCCGATCTTTCTTGAAGGTGAAAAATGTTTGTCCTGTTGCTGTACTTTGATTGTTTTGATTGCCGCGTTGATTGCTATTTCCAAGATTAGAATTAGTCGTTTCTGCCATGAGATTTGTTTGATTACTCTCAAACATTTTTGTCAATAAATCATCAAAATAAATTCGTTTAGACGTAAAACTAGCCATTCCTGCGTTGGTCAGTGGTGTAGATGTAAAAATGTCAATTTCTAGTGCAGTTCCGATATCATGAATGACTGCGTCAATGGGAATGTTGGTGAAATCAACTTCTATGATTTTTCGTTGTTTGTCTAGTACTTTGAAATTAAAATTTGACTTTCTTCGTCGTACTTTCAGCACTGAAGTTCCGCTAGCTTCATTGTTTCCGGCTATTTGGGCATCATTTTCAAAAATGTAAAAGCCATTACTCGCTTTTTCCATGTATAATTGATTGGCAAACGCCAATTGTTCCATAGCAGTATCAAATGACGCATCTTTTACATAAAAGGTAATTTGTTTGTTTTCTATATCGGATGAAAAAACGAGGTTTTTCCCTGTTTTGTCCATAATTTTTTTGAAAGTTGTATATAAAGTATCTGATTTGATATCCAAACTCACACGATCTGTTTTCATATCGTATGTCATTGGAATGACTTTGGGTTTTGCTGCTTCAACAGGTTTTATGTATTTTTTTATGGAGAGAATATTTCCGGTGAATTCAATTGTGAGCTTGTATTCTTTACACAGAAAAATCAATAAATCCGCCACGGTAACGTTTGGAAAATTAGTCGCGATTTTTATACTGTTTAAGTCAGATGAGATGTTGAAGTTTAGTTTATGAACCTCTGCAATGCCTAGCAATAAAGTACTTAAGGTTGCACCATTTACGTTGATATCTGTCTTTATATTTTCAGTAAATCCTACATTATCTACTGCCAAGGCCTCAATTTGATTCTTGATGACTTCAATGCGTGGCAATTCTTGTGCAAACACAGTGAATTGTACAAAGCAACATAGGATTATAAATAGCTTTTTCATGGTTCTAATTTGATAGCAAGGCATAGGCTTCATCGATGGATGTGATTCCATTTTCAATAAGTGCGATTGCATTGTCTTTTAATGTGTTTATATGTTTCTTTTTCAGATAGTCTGAAATCTCTGTCTCATTATTCTTGATATCATTGATCAATTCAGTGCCGATTGGAATGATTTCATACACAGCTTTTCTACCGAGATAGCCTGTTTGATAACACGCAGTACAGCCTGTGGCGATATAATGCGTTTTGATATGTTTTGGAAGTACTACATCTTTTGGCAGTGTTGCTGTGTCAATCGGAGCTTCTTTTTTGCAGTGATTGCAAAGTTTTCGCACTAGGCGTTGTGCGACACTCATGTTTAGTGTACTTGCGATCAGAAATGGTGGAATGTCCATATCAATCAATCGAGAAATTGTTGCCCAGGCAGAGTTGGTGTGTATGGTTGATAATACCAAATGTCCTGTCAATGCGGCACGAATTGCCATGTTGGCTGTTTTTGCATCTCGAATTTCTCCTACCATAATCACATCAGGATCTTGACGTAAAAAAGTGCGAAGTGTACTTGAAAAATCGAGTCCAATGTTTTCTTTGAGTTGCACTTGATTGATTCCTTCTAGCGTATATTCAATAGGATCTTCAATAGTTACAATATTGGTTTCTGA
>JBCCLS010000092.1:0-8919 GCA_039026835.1 Bacteroidota bacterium
CGCGTTTGATGTTGCTAAAGAATTGACCAATTTTCATGATGGTTTTTGTATTGACAAGTTCTAAAGGAGAAACGCCAGGTTTGTATACCAAATCTTTGATGGCTACATTATAGTTTTCTTCAGCGTTGGCGATAAACTTTCGGAGTTTTTCACTGCTACCTTTTTCTTCTTCTTCGAATGCTGCACAAATTTTCTCCAATGTATCTTCAATACGAATGGAATCATTTTTTCCGAAGTATACTTCGTATGCAGGATTGAGTTTTTCTAAATGGTAAAATTCTGAAGGTTTTGTATTGAAGTCACTAAAAAAACGTTCGAATACATCAGGCATCCAATACCAGGATGGACCAAGATCAAAGGTGAATCCGTCTCTCTTTAATTGTCTGGCTCTACCGCCAACAGTCGTGTTTTTTTCAAGGATAGTAACGTCGTAACCTGCTTGTGCTAAATAACAAGAAGCAGACAAAGAGGAGAACCCAGAACCTATAAGTATAGCTTTTAATTTCATTGTTTAACAAAAGTAAGTAAAAGTTAAACAAAAATAAAATCAAATTTTAGATTTCTTCAACTAAGTCAGTAATAGACCTAAAAACCTTAAGATTCTTGTAGTTTTTGGTGTTTTTTACAAACTTAGCTTGGTAGCCAAGAAGCCACAAATGATGCTCTTCAAAACCTATTTTTTCATCAAATTCTGCCAAGTAATCTTCAACTCTGTCTTCAGGTGGTGTTACTGTAAAATAAGAAATAAAATGCAATTCTGGAAAAAAGCTGTGAATATTTGTCAAACTATCAATAGGAATTGTTTGTCCTAAATAGATAGTATGATAGCCTTTTAATTGTAATTCGTAGTTCAAATATAGCAATCCAATTTCATGAATTTCGTTTTCAGGAAGATATAAAACAAAGGTTTTTGTTTTGTTTGTTTTCTCCAATGATTGGATACGTTCTGTATTTAAAATAATTTTTTGCTTTACCAAACTAGAGATAAAGTGCTCATGTGCAGGGTTTATCGTTTGTGTATGCCATAACACACCAAGTTCGTTCAGTAAAGGAATAAAAGTATCGTAAAAGATTTCACGAAACGATTTTTCAGCTAAAAGTTTATTGTAAGTATTGTAGAAAAGATTATAATCGAAATTAAGCATTGATAATTTGAAAGAGTTCAATGCTTGATTGTGAATATTTTTTTCAGTTGCGATTTCTCTGACGAGAATATGTATCTCATCTTCTGGAATTTGTGCAATTTTAGAAATCTTGTACCCGTTTTTATAGAGTAAAGTGATGTTCAAAAGTTTCTTTAAACTTTCGATATCATATGTTCTAATATTCGTATCAGTTCTCTCAGGTGCTAATAGATCATATCTTTTTTCCCAGATACGGATCGTGTGTGCCTTCACGCCTGAAAGATTTTCCAAGTCTTTAATACTAAATTTAGTCTTTACAGCATCCATCCGTTTAATCTTTTTCTATATAGCTTAAACAAAAATACGCTTTTATCTCGATTTTTCCTTATATTTGCGACACTTTTGTGTTATTAAGAATTGTTCTAAATAAGAAGAGCTGCCTTATTGCGACAGCTCCAAAAATAATAATTTTTTTTAACATTTTACATCTTTCGATTGGTTACACCAAACTTGTACAGAAAGCGCTACTGTACAGTTACTTAGCGGTCTAGGCAATGACGCGCATACAGCTGGCTGAGCGGTCAATGCTATGGTACAATCACTTACTGGAATTGCACATGTTACAGAAAACACATCTGTTTTATCAGCTCCACCCATAACGGATTGATGCAAAGAAGATACGGTCTGCTTTTTTAAAACTAATGAAGTTAATTTTCTTTTTTTCATGTTAATCAAATTTTAGATTCAAATTAAAAGTAGTAAGAAAAATACGGCTGTGAAACGAAAGAAAGTCGCCATTTATAAATAACGACAGTTTTCCTGAATTATCAAGATGCAAATGTTGCTGTGTTTGTGTAGAAATGTACTTTTTCTAATTTCTTGTAACTCTTTTTACGCTTATCAAAATTTGAAGAATACTACTTTTGTCTTGCGAATTAAATAATTGAAAAACAATAAATTGTTATGTGAATTGAAAAAATAAGTTGGCTTTTCTAATTGAAATTGCGGTAATTTATTAAGTCATGATTTTTTAGAAAAAGAATTCAACTTTCTCAGAAAAAGCATGGCCATATAAAAAAGAAAAGCACCAAAAATACCACTCAAAAAAAACAGTACAATGTCAAAAAAGAAATCACTCCGATAGTGTAGTAAATGCTTTGTCGCATATTGATCAAAATCATAAAAAGCGAGCAACCAACACACACCAAATAAAAGCGAAATTAGTAAGGATTTGAAAAAAGTACGTAACTGTTTTTTGTAAGAATGCATGAATTAAAGATACGTAAAAGAATTAAAAACAATAACTCACTCTAAAAAACAAGGCTGCTTTTTAGAGTGAGTCCGCTTTTTGATCTAGAAATTGTGTTCAATTTTCACATTATCTCGTACACGTAATGCATGGTGGTGGCAATTGTGGTGCACAACAACTCGTTCCACCTTGGCAAGGACCTTCGCAAGTTATTGCAATTTCAGCGCCACCAATTTTTGATTGTGCTAATTTTGAAATTGATTTCTTGGATAGCTGTAGCTTTTTAAATTTACTTTTTTTCATATCTAATCATATTAAGTTAGATTTCAATATTACATATTATGAAGATTGCTATCAATTCGTAGTAGTATGGATTCATGAATCTACTCAAAAATTAAGATGGAAAATATATGAATCTATGCTATTTGTATACTAAGATTCAACAAAATATAGATTTAGTTCGTCTTTAAAATGCTTTGCTTTATCTCTAATTTTCCTTGCGTAAATGATAAAAAGATAACCAACTACACAATTTTTATATGATTTTATAAAATAATGAGTATTTCATGTGCTTATTAACTGTAAAAGTTTGATATTAGATACTAAATAACCAAAATCGATTAGTATGAAATACCTCAAGCCAATTTTGTTTGCAGTAACTATTTTTACATTTCTTTCTTTTCAGCAAACAAACTCTATAGTGGGAAAATAGGAAATGTACAAAATGGAATCTCCTGACGGAGAAGTTCGTGAAACTTCTGGACGTTGGATGGAATTTAACAAAGGAGGCGAATTAAAAGGAGGAAATACCTTGGAAACAACCGATAGAACTGGAAACTGGGAATACAATACAAAAACGAAAGAACTTACTGTAGGCTCCGAAGAAAAGAGGCCTGGAGAAGGAACATTCAAAGTTACTTGGATTGACGAACAAACTATTTATATTACTGTCGATAGAGGAAGAAAAATTTACATGAAACGTATTTAATAAAACAAATACACTTTGTAAAAGAATCAATGTCATGAAAACTATTTTAATCGTTAACGGAGAACACTACTGGAAAGCTATTTTTCCGGCATACAATGTTGTTCAAAAATCAATTCAAAATACTTCTTGGATTTTAAAATCAGGAAAATTGTTTGTAGCAGATGAAGAAAGTACGGTGCAACCTGATGCAATTTTGTGGCGCGTGGGCGCGATAAAACCTATGGAAATTCAAACGACAGCGCTCGATTTAATTACGCTGGCTGGGATTCCCTGTGTCAATTCCCCAGAAACCTTAAAAATAGGATTTGATCGTTTGTCTATGCTGGCAACGATTAAAAAGTTAGGATTGTCCGTGATCGATTTTGACGTTGTGACCAAATCTACCAACCTTAAAAATATTGAAAGAAACTTCCCGTTTGTGGTGAAAGTTGGAAATTATCACGGCGGATTTGGAAAAGTATTGGTGGAAGATGAACAAAAATGGCAAGATATTCAAGATTTACTCTTTGTTACCAACGATTACATTACTATTGAACCGTACATTAACTATGTACGTGATATTCGTTACATTGCTATCAATGACAAAGTGTGGGCCATGTCGCGAAAAGGAAAATTTTGGAAAGCCAATATTGAAACAACCGATTTTGAAGAGTTTGAGCCACAAGAAGCATTGGTAAATGACTTAAAAATGCTGCAAAATGCTATTGGTGCCGATATCATTGCCATAGATATTTTGGAAGAAGAAAATGGCAATCTTCATATTGTAGAATACAATGACATTCCAGGCTTATCGGGCTTTTCAGACGAACTCAAATACGAACTGGCTGCGGTTTTGACACGAGCGTTAAGTTAGTTTTTAGTCAAAAATTAGATTCAAAAAAGTTTAGAAGATTTTGTGAGTTTCTTCGATTTTCATCGGAGAGACACGCCATTCTTTATGTCAAAAATTAATAAAAAAAATTAGAAGCATGTTTACGGCAGAAGTAAAAAGTAGAATAGGAGAAGACATTGCTATTTTAGTGCGTCCCGACAATCACCCATGGAATTACCTGTGTGAATGCGGAGATGCAGCAGACATTTCAGTAAAAGAATTTCAAAATGCAAATGCAATATTTATCAGTCACACACATATAGATCATTTTGTAAATTTCGATTCGGTGATTCGTCATCAGTTAGGAATTCAGCGTCGTGTGGTCATTTGTGGACCGAAAGGTATTGCCAAGCAAGTGCAATCACGCATACAGAGTTATTCTTGGAACTTAATTCAAGAAGGCGCTATTAGTTATGAAATCAGAGAATTGATTTCCGCAACTGAAATAGCAGTGTATGAATTGGAACCGCCAACTTGGGAATTGAAAACACTTCCTTCAACACAAGGAAATGTGTTATTTCAAGAGAAACACTTTCAGGTTACAGGCGTTTTATTAGATCATAAAATTCCCACATTAGCCTATAAATTTCAAGAATTTGATACTGTAAAAATTGACATCAAAGCAAGCGGTTTCAAAGGTGGAAGGTGGGTAAAAGAACTCAAAGATGCATTTGAGCAAGATAATACAGATGCCACAATCACTATCGAAGATCAGGAATTTAAAGCAAGCGAATTATTCCACCTTTTACACATTCAAAAAGGTGATACAGTTGGAATTATCATGGATCATGCAGCAAATTCCGAAAATCATGAAATAATCAAAACACATTTTTCAAATCTGAGACGTGTGTATATTGAAAGCTTTTACAAAGATGAAGACCAAGAACAGGCAGCAATTAACTTTCATAGTTATGCTAGCATGTCTGGAAAAATCATGAAAGCTGCAGGAGTTCAACAACCGATTCCTGTGCATTTTTCTAGAAAATACAAGGAAGAAGACATTGCACAATTGATCAGTGAATTTAATGCAGCTTTGTTGAATTCGTAAGCTTTCCTTAGTCAAAATACATCTTTACTCATTCAAGGTTTCATACGATCAAAACGGGTATTAGTTTTGAGGTATGAAACCTTTTTTATACGTACTTATTACCTTTCTTTTTGTAAGCTGTTCGTCCATTTCTACACCTTGTTATTTTGGAGCGTTGCCACAAACACAAGAAGATAAATTCAATGAATCTATTAGCGAAATCTTGCAAAAAGCTAGTTCTAATGAGCATTTTAAAACGCTTACGCATGAGGATTATATATCATACATTAACAGCGACTTACAAATTTCAGATACGCTTGCACATCCTGTTGAAATTCGGATATATAAAATGACCAACTTACAAACTATAGTTCTCTTTTTCGAATGTATAAAACAGAAAAGTACAAATGGAAGGTCTTTTTTTATGAACATTATTATGAAGTTCCAGAGCAAGTCAAATTAAAAGCGAAGCGCAAAAAATTGAAGGCAGTTAAGGATATGAAATTTCTATATGAGAACTTATACAGAAGTTTTATTTTCGACTTGCCAAGTTTGGAAACGGTTCGATGGAAAATGGTAAAACGTGGAAAACTTCAAAAGCTCGCGCAAAAACGGAATGGAAAAGTGGAAGTAATCTATGAACATAACAGTACACAAACGTCCGTATTAGATGGACAAAGCTATCTAATTAAAGTATATAGTAAAGCGTTAAAAAAGCAGCACACTTTTCAATTCAGCAATCCAGAACGATATGTAAAGCTCTATCCAGAACTTGACGAACTTATGTATATAAATGAGATTTTAAAAATTATAAAAAGTGAATTCAACATTTGGTAAGACAAATAAATTTAAATTGCTTTTCACCAAAAAAGCAATGATCTTTGCCAAAAATTAAACGAATGAAAGAGACTTCAGAGTGGCTATTGAAAGCCATGCGATTGTTTGCTTGGATTATTTTTGTGTGGATGTTGGTCAAAGCAGGCGCAATGATTATGGCATATGGCGCTAGTGTAGAAAACCCTGAAGGCGCGAAGGATTTGTACCGTGGATTGGATTTTTCACGCTATTACGAAGCAAGTTTTGTGCACTATTCTGTCATCGTTTTGTATTACATTCTGTTGTATTTATTGTTAGCATATGTTGCGCTATTTGCTACGCGTTTGTTGAGTGTGGCTACCTTGGAAAATCTGCATTCATCTTCGTTTTTAGGAAACATTCAAAAAATAGGAACCACGACAGTAGGTGTGTTTGGTGTTGCATTGATTCACAACGTACATGTTTTTATTTTGGATGAATTTGCTGCGTTAAAAGCGGTTTATTTTTCGGGTGAATATATCTTTTTAGCAGCGATGGTGTATATCATTTCTTTGATTTTTATCAAAAGCACAAGCGAAAAACTTCAAAAAGATTAATGCTACGTTAGCTAAAACAAAAGCGCTTGTAAAAAATGCTTTTTGATTGAAATTATTAGTGATGATGAAACAATATTTATTCTCTTACGGAACGCTTCAACTTGAAAATGTACAACTGGAATCTTTTGGACGTGTATTGTCAGGAACAAAAGATACGCTCATAGGTTTTACTGTCAAACAACTTCGAATTACTGATGAAGCTGTATTGGCGCTAAGTCAGGAGGAGTTTCATCCGATTGCCATTCAAACGAATAACAAAAAAGACATGATTTCAGGAACTCTTTATGAAATTACTTCGGAAGAATTGGCACAAGCCGATCAATACGAAGTATCCGATTACAAAAGGGTAGAAGCTACTTTTCAATCTGGCAAAAAGGGCTGGATTTATGTAAAAGCTTAATCTAACCTCAGTTTCTTTATTTTTTTTACCACGAATACACGAATTATTTTTGTTTTACTCCAAACGTCAGTTTGATTTCAGTGCAGTCGAGAATAGCTAAGCGAACTCATTCATCAATTGAATCTCGTTAGCTTCGCTCAAAATCTACGATCATGCTCGATTTACTATATAGTGTAAATTATTTGTTATCAAATATGTAGGTGAAAAATTATATCAAACTCATATCAATCTAAAAAAAAGACCAACTCATACGGTTGATCTTTCCTATGAATCCTATTTTTATCACAAATTTGGTACAGTGACGGTTCCGCCAATCCAACAGTTGAGCGCTATTTTTTCGCCGCCTTTGTAGCCTTTTTTGAAAATATCAGGTTTGCTTGGCGCCAATTGCATATAATTTTCGATCAAACTTTTTGCTTCTGTTTTTATCGAAGGATCTACTTCCATAGCTTTGCGCGCGGTGTCTGCGGCTTTCCAATAGATGGCTCTTTTGCTAAAACTATCCGTTCCACATTCGTTGGCACTCGCACCATACAAACGCGCCAAACCTACATACGCCGCTCCCGAATACGGATTGGCATTGGTCGCTTTGACAAAATACATGTATGCTTTTGATTTTTGATTGACTTTGGCGGCTTTTTGCCCTTTGCTATTCAAAACTTTGGCTTTTTTTACACCATCCATCTCTAAAGTCAAATACGCGTTTAAATATATTGTCGCTTTTTCAGTATTGCCTTTTTTATCGTGTATTTGATGCAGATATAATTTAGAGTCTGCATCTGGTTTTATGGCGTCTATGGCTTCTACGAGTTCAATAAAAAGTGCATCTTCTTTACAACCTTTTGCATCTAACTGTCCCGCGGCTTTTCGCAGCCAGTCTATATTTGTGCGATTTGTGGGTAGCTTTTTTTTATACATCGGAATGAGGGTTTCGCAGGTAGCTTCTTTTTGAATGAGTACATTCATATTGGTTGAAAGTGTTGTAATTGCCTTGTCATTTTTGGGATTTCTCTCTTTTTCAACGTTTAACTTCTCCAAAACGATTTCATACTTTTTAATGAGCATTTCAAGCGAAATATGTTGCGTTTTGGCTTGATACAGTTTGTAGTACAGCTCAAAGTAATAATACAAATTGATAGGATTCTTAAAATTCTTTTTGTCTTGCGTAAAAGCATCTTCAAACCATTGGTATTGTTCAGAAATAGTGCCAATATTATGTTTGATCATCAGTGCGCCAATTTTAGGTAGAAATGTTCCTTTGGGCGTTCTATCTGGAAAAAAATCAAGTCGATCTTTCAATAATTGAATCAACTCGGTAGCTTTTTGCTTTTTGTTGGAAGCAGATTTGAGTTCATGCGCTATTACTTTTTCGCCATGCGCATAGGTTGCATAACTCAATGTCGCGCAATTTTTACGTAAAAATGCCAATTGTGGAGATGCTTTTTCAAATTGTTTCGTTTTGACGTTTTCAGCAAACAGCGAAAGTTTTTCTTGGCAATTGCGTTGTGCATTCACCAGAAAACTGGTCATGACACATACAATGGTCATGCGGAGTGTGATTTTTGTGTTCATAATTTCAATTTTAATCGGTTTTAATTGATAAACGCACAAAATGTATTCCGAAAAGGCATGAATAAGGTTTTAATATACAATTAGTTATGTGTAGAGATCTATCGCAAGAGCAGAAAATTCAAAAAAAGATGAAGAAAATAGTTGTCAATTGTACATTCACGATAGTAAAAAATGAACATAAAAAAAGCGAACCGAAGTTCGCAATAATTCCTTAATTAGTAGCATCTATTTAAAGTTACATTCTCTAAAAGATGTAGGATAGCTTGAAGTTTGACC
>JBCCLS010000093.1:0-8819 GCA_039026835.1 Bacteroidota bacterium
AATTGCTTCTTTAACATAACGTGAGTTCAATATAACTATTACGGAAATTATCAATCGTTATATCTAATATATTTTACTTAAAACTTCACAAAGAATATTGATTAAGAATTTAGAATTATTAGATTTAGTTTCTAAGTTTAATGTATGTTTGAAATATTTCGTACCAAACTAACTCGACTTTTAGTAAAAAAGTTAGGAAAAAGAAAACCAAAACCTTGGACTATAAAGGATACTTTTTTTGCAATAGTAACAGTTGTAATCACTTTTTTGATGATTTTCATGCTTGCAAAATGGACAAAAAACTATGAAAAAAAGCAACTTGAAAATTCTTTTATGACGATAGGTGTTATTGAGAAGTTACAACCTAGAGCTTCCAAAACAAGAGGCACTGAAGATAGAATCTTTTTCTTTTTCGTTAAAAATGATACTGTATTCCACAGAACTCATGCTCTTGACACTGGAAAAATAAGCGAGCTTTCACTGAATATTGGCAACTGTTTTGAAGTAAAAGTTGCTAAGCAAGACGCTGAAATATTTGAATGTTATTTTAATAAACGAGTCGATACAATTATTGACAAAAATCAATACACGAATCACGTATACAATACTGTTTTTCACAAAATGAAATTTGAATAATTTATGACTACAATTCATCTCAAAACTACCATCAAAGCTCCTATCCAAACAGTGTTTGACTTGGCAAGAGACATCACGGAACATGAAAATTCAAGCAAAAACACACGCGAAAAAGCAATTGCTGGTGTCACTGCGGGGAAAATTAATTTGGGAGAAACCGTCACCTGGCGCGGCAAACATTTTGGATTTTACATCAAACATAAAAGTCTCATTTCCGAAATGGAATCACCTACGTTTTTTGTGGATGAAATGGTCAAAGGTATGTTTAAGAGTTTTCGACACGAACATATTTTTCAAACCACTGATCACAATACAATCATGATTGACAAACTTTCGTATGAAGTTCCGTATAGCATCTTTGGACGACTTTTCAACGTACTAATTTTAAAATCTTATCTTACCAAATTTCTTTTGGAGCGAAATGCACACATCAAACAACGTGCAGAAATGTGATATGTATGTTGGAGTAAAAAACTCCGGGAGGAAATTCAGAAATAAAAATCGTTGTGTACAATCTAGGTTTTAACACTTTACCTCTTTTTTCTGTTGCTGTAATTTTTTTATTCTAACAATTATCTACTACATTTGAAAAAATAACAACTTTCAAATGCCAAAAAACCAACTGGATCCAAACAAATGGATTACACTCTATGCAGATTACCTTTTCAATTACACCATTGTCAGGGTAAAAGATAGAGAGACTGCACAAGACTTAGTCCAAGAGACGTTTTTTGCAGGATTAAAATCAATGGCAAATTTCAAAGGTGACGCTTCCGAACGTACGTGGTTAATTTCTATCTTAAAACGAAAAATTATTGATCACTATCGTAAAATAAATTCCAAAAAAGGACAGGCTGAAGTTCGTATCAATTACAACGCTGATTCCGAATCAGAAGGTGATTGGTTGGAAGAGCGTGTAGCAGACGGTTACGATAGAAATGCTGAAGATCAAATACAGAATGAAGAGCTCGGACTTGCCATTGAAGATTGCATTGACAAACTTCCTGAAAAACAAGCCAAAATCTTTAAAATGAAAACCATTTTAGGATACGACACTGAAACTATTTGTAATGAATTAAATATAACTGCGTCTAACCTGTGGGTTATCATTCATAGAGCGCGTACTGCACTTTCTGGATGTCTCGAACAGAATTGGTATTAATAATAACATAAATGAGTACAAAGTTTAAATTTTTTATTTCCTGCGAAGAAGCCAAACACATCTGCGATAAGTCACAGTACGGTGAAGCGAGCTTTTGGGAAAAAGTCAAACTCAATGTAAGATTGTCTTGGTGCGCCATTACACGTGGATATTCAAGCAATAATAACAAGTTGACAAAGTTGATGAAGAAGTCGAAAATTGACGCTATTGAGCAAGATAAAAAAGACGAAATGCAACGCAAGCTGCAAGAAGAAATGAGCAAATACTAAGTAGAGAGTAACAATACTACAAACCACACTATCGGAATACTTTCCACCCAAAAGGCAGTAAAGTATTTCGATTTTTTTATGCTCGATTGCCAAATAAAAAATCCCAAAACGACTCCGATGCTCAACGTACCAAAAAAGGAGGCTGAAAAAGTAGTTTCAATTACATATTCCAACACTACAAACAACACAATCCACACGTAGGCAAGTCGTTTTGAAGCCATAACTCCCAAACGTTGTGGCAAAGTTCCCAAAGCAGCAGCATCATACGACAAATCACTGATTTCAAACGGAATCATTAAAATCAACACCAACAAAAAACGTTGTACACTCAACAACAACACATTGATATTTGAGAGTGAAATTGCTGCTTCAATAATTGGTAAGAATACGGTAACGCCTGTCCAACACAGTGCTACAATTGTAATTTTAAATCCTGGTAAAGTTCTAAAGTTTTTCTGTTTTGGTAAAAAAGGAATAATATATAATGAAGATAACAGACACAAACCTACTGCAACTAACAGCGTTTTCCACTGCAATTGAAACGCATAATACGATGCCAATCCGAAGCACACAAAACTCAAAATTTGGATGAATTTTAAGTACTGAGTAGCCACAAAAAAATAATGTCTCGCCGAACTTCCATATTTGATAAAATTATACGTCACAATCGTACCGTAAAATGTGAAATATAAAACAGCTTCATCATGTGGCAAATCAAACAAAAGTAGCGTAACATATGTAAGTGAAAATACGCTGAAACCTATGTGAATACTGCTATCGAGATAAAAATTGAAAAGTTTTTTAAAAACATCCATCAGGCAAAAATAGCCAAACTGTTCATAACCTGACTTTTTCGTTAAAAACTTTCCCTATTCATAGCGTTAAGAAATTGCAAAGAAGTGATTTTTTAGTTGTATTTTTGCGTGCCATAAGCACAACTGTAAAAAAAGAAAAAATTTAGCTGATGAAAACTAATTCTTTCGCATTGAGACACAATGGAATTCGCAACAAAGATATTCCATACATGTTACAAACTATTGGAGTGGATTCTGTTGCCGATTTAATGGATCAGACCATTCCTGACGGAATTCGTTTACGAGATACGCTTGCGCTTCCTGAAGGTTTAAGCGAAAACGAATTCTTAGCACACATGCAAAATCTTGCAGGACATAACAAAATTTTCAAAACGTACATTGGATTGGGATATCACGAAGCCGTGACGCCTCCTGTCATCCAACGCAATATTTTGGAAAATCCAGGTTGGTATACGGCATATACGCCGTATCAGGCAGAAATTGCACAAGGGAGATTGGAAGCTTTATTAAACTTCCAAACTGTCATTACACAATTGACAGGAATGGAAATTGCCAACGCTTCTTTGTTAGATGAAAGTACGGCAGCAGCCGAAGCAATGACAATGTTATATGGTGTTCGTTCAAGAGCACAGAAAAAAGCCAACGTGGTGAAATTTTTTGTTTCTAATGAAGTATTTCCGCAAACGATTTCTTTGTTAAAAACGCGTGCCATTCCAATTGGAATTGAATTGGTTTTTGGAAACCATGAAGAATTTGACTTTTCATCAGAATATTTTGGAGCTTTATTGCAATATCCTGGGAAACACGGACAAATATTTGATTACCGTGCCTTCACCGAAAGAGCCAATGCTAACGAAATTAAAGTAGCTGTAGCGGCCGATATTTTGAGTTTGGTTCTTTTAGAATCGCCTGGAAGTTTTGGAGTTGATGTTGTTGTAGGAACAACACAACGTTTTGGAATTCCACTTGGTTATGGCGGACCACATGCAGCTTTTTTCGCAACTAAAGAAGCCTATAAACGTAACATTCCAGGTAGAATTATTGGAGTTACAAAAGATACTGACGGAAACCGTGCATTGCGTATGGCGCTGCAAACACGCGAGCAACATATCAAGAGAGACAAAGCAACGTCTAATATTTGTACAGCACAAGTATTGCTTGCGGTTATGGCAGGAATGTATGCTGTATATCACGGTCCAAACGGATTGCGCTACATCGCAAATACAGTACACAAAAACACAGTAAATCTAGCGAACACACTGGAAGCACTAGGTTTTGAACAAACAAACACTTCGTTCTTTGATACAATTGTAGTAAAAGCTGATGCTGCAAAGATTAAAGAAATCGCCGAAGAAAACGAAATCAACTTCTTGTATATTGATGAAAAAACTGTAGGCATCTCTATCAACGAATCAACCACAGCTAGTGACTTACGCGACATTGTATTCATTTTTGCTGCTTCTGTCGACAAAGAAGCAATTGAATTGACAAACAACAGCATTTCCAGAATATTACCTGCTATTGAACGTGAAACTCCATTTATGGAAGAAGAAGTCTTCAATAGTTACCATTCGGAAACTGAAATGATGCGCTACATTAAGAAACTAGAGCGTAAAGATTTATCACTCAATCACTCAATGATTGCGCTTGGTTCTTGTACGATGAAATTAAACGCTGCGGCGGAAATGTTATCGTTAAGTTCACCACAGTGGAATAATATTCATCCTTTTGTTCCTGTAGATCAAGCTGAAGGCTATCAAATTTTATTGAAAGAATTGACACATCAATTAAATGTAGTCACAGGCTTTGCGGGAACTTCATTACAACCAAATTCTGGTGCACAAGGAGAATTTGCTGGATTGATGGTCATTAGAGCGTATCATGAATCTAGAGGTGACACACATAGAAATATCTGTCTAATTCCAGCTTCTGCACACGGAACAAATCCTGCAAGTGCAGTGATGGCAGGTATGAAAGTAGTCGTAACGAAAACTTCTGAAGACGGAAACATTGATATTGACGATTTACGCGAAAAAGCGCTGTTACACAAAGACAACTTAGCTGCATTAATGGTCACCTATCCTTCAACACACGGAGTGTTTGAAGCAACGATTAAAGACATTACGAAAATTATCCACGACAACGGTGGACAAGTATATATGGATGGTGCAAATATGAATGCACAAGTTGGATTGACAAATCCCGCCACGATTGGCGCTGATGTTTGCCACCTCAACTTACACAAAACTTTTGCCATTCCACACGGAGGTGGCGGTCCAGGTGTAGGTCCAATCTGTGTAGCTGCACACTTAACGCCATTCTTACCAAGCAACCCAATCATTGAAACTGGAGGCGAGCAAGCGATTACCTCAATCTCTGCTGCGCCTTGGGGAAGTGCGCTGGTATGTTTAATCTCATACGGTTACATTACCATGTTAGGAGCACGCGGATTGACAGAAGCCACTGAGTATGCTATTTTAAACGCCAACTATATCAAAGGACGTTTGGAAGGACAATACGATATTTTGTATACAAACGAACGTGGACGTTGTGCGCACGAAATGATCATTGATTGCAGACCGTTCAAACAACACGGAATTGAAGTAACAGACATTGCAAAACGCTTGATGGATTATGGTTTCCACGCGCCTACGGTATCTTTCCCGGTAGCAGGAACAATCATGATTGAACCTACAGAAAGTGAAAGTGTAGCTGAATTAGATCGTTTTTGTGATGCGATGTTGGCAATTTTTGAGGAAATCTCAGAAGCTAGTGTAAGCGACACCAATAATGTCATGAAAAACGCGCCACACACGCTTGGCATGTTAACTGCTGATGAGTGGCATCTTCCATACTCACGCCAAAAAGCAGCATTTCCATTATCGTATGTTTCCGAAAACAAATTCTGGCCAACAGTACGTCGTGTAGATGATGCCTACGGAGATCGAAACTTGATTTGTACCTGTACGCCAATTGAAGAATATGCAGAAGCATAACAACTAAAAATAATACAGTATTTGATATAGAAGAGCGTTCATATGGAACGCTCTTTTTTTATACATTTCCTACACACTATTAAATAATTATCAACTTTTTCATTATTTCATTACATATTATTTAAAATATTAACAATTTAATGTCATATCCTCAAAAATGACTTTTTCGCCGCTTTCCCTAAATAATTAAAGAAGTTTAATCATTAATTTAGCAAATCAAAACCCTATAATTAGTAGCTGTATGAACGTTAGAATCACAGGAACTGGATGCTATATTCCCTCAGAAATAGAAACAAATGATGATTTTCACCAGCATGAATTCTTAAATGATGATGGCAGTCCGTTTAAGCAAAACACCAATGTCATTATCAAAAAATTCAAATCCATCACTGGAATCGGTGAACGTAGGTATGCAAAAAATCATCACAATGCTTCCGACTTGGCATTTTTTGCTGCTGAAAGAGCTATTGCAGATGCAAACATCAATCCTGAAGAATTAGATTATATTATTTTTTCACACAACTTTGGCGATGTGAAACACAACACAATTCAAAGTGATATTTTACCAAGCTTGGCAAGTAGAGTAAAACACAGTCTGCGCATCAAAAATCCAAAATGTGTTGCGTATGACATTCTCTTTGGCTGTCCGGGTTGGGTAGAGGGCGTTATTCAGGCGAATGCTTTTATCAAAGCTGGCATGGCAAAAAAATGTTTGGTTATTGGTGGCGAAACACTTTCCAGAGTTGTAGACAAATTTGATCGCGATTCAATGATTTATTCAGATGGCGCAGGCGCTACTATTGTAGAAGCTTCCGAAGATGATAGTGGCATTATTTCGCATGAAACTGCTTCGTTTACATATGATGAAGCGTATTATCTCTATTTTGGAAAATCGAACAATCAGGAACTGTGCAAAGACACGCGATACATAAAAATGTTTGGACGTAAAATTTATGAATTTGCTTTGACCAATGTTCCTGCAGCTATGAAAGCTTGTTTGGATAAAAGTGGAATTGCCATTGGCGATTTGAATAAAATCTTTATCCATCAAGCTAATGAAAAGATGGATGAAGCCATTGTCCAACGTTTTTACAAATTGTACGATCAGGAAATGCCAGAAGGTATTATGCCTATGAATATCCATAAATTAGGAAATAGTTCCGTGGCTACCATTCCGACGTTGTTTGACATGGTAACCAAAGGAAAAGTAGAGAATCAAGACATACAAAAAGGCGACATCATTATGTTTGCAAGTGTTGGTGCAGGAATGAACATCAACGCGATTGTTTATAGATATTGATATGAATCAAGATACAATTGCCATTATTGGCGGCGGAAATTTAGGAAAATCTATTGCACAAGGATTACTAAAACAGCACAACAATCCTTCACAAATTTATGTGACACGCAACAAAGTTGAATTGCTAGACGATTTAAAAGCGCAAGGTGTGCATACTACTTCAGACAATGTAAAAGCAGTACAAAATGCTAATACTTTAATTTTTGCGCTCAAACCGTATCGCATAGAAAGTGTGCTGAAAGAATTAGCGCCGCACATTACCAAAGATCATTTGATCATTTCTGTAGCTAGTGATTTCTCCTTATCGCAACTTACAGCTTGTGTGGATGAGAATATTCAGATTGTTCGTGCTATGCCAAATACAGCAGCGGCTATTGGCGAATCACTTACTTGTTTGGCAACGCATAACGCTTCCGCAGAAAACATGTCGAAAGCAGAATTCATTTTTGACGCCTTAGGTGAAACTATTGAAATAGATGAAAGCTTAATGGATGCTGCAACGGTATTAGGTGCTTGCGGAATTGCTTACGTATTACGCTTTATCCGTGCAATGATTCAAGGTGGAATTGAAATTGGTTTTGATGCGAAAACGGCAACCAAAATCGCATCTCAAACCGTTAAAGGAGCTAGTGAATTATTACTCCAAAATGGCAATCATCCCGAAGAGGAAATTGACAAAGTAACCACACCAAAAGGTTGTACCATTGCAGGTTTGAACGAAATGGAACATCAAGGATTTAGTTCTTCACTAATCAAAGGAATTAAAACATCTATTGAGACGATTCAGAAGAAGTAATCTTTTTAGGACCGCTATCGCTATTAGACATTAGACCGCTTTGCTGTTGGATCGCGCTTTCGCGCTGTCAGACTTTTTTGAATTTTTGGATGTTGACTGTTGAATTTTGAATTAGTTCGAAACCTAAACTCTTAATCTACTTCAAAGCACAAACGTCACTTTGATCGCGCTATTCGCACTGTTAGACTTTTTAAATTTTGGATGATGAATGTTGAATTTTGAATTAGTTTGAAACCTAAACTCTTAATCTACTTCAAAGCACAAACGTCACTTTGATGGCGCTATTCGCGCTGTTAGACTTTTTTTTTGATTTTGAATGTTTGATGTTGAATTTTGAATTAGCTCGAAAGTTAAACTCTTAAACTTATAAACCAGAAGAATTCATAGTTGTTCCCGATACAACGAATCGCAGATTCGCCACCCGAATTGACGTTTGATGTTTCAAATTCAATTTCGAGTTCAACTTCGATTTACAAACGTCACTTCGATTTCTAAGACAAAAGCAAGCGATTTTTGTAAAAAGTTTGATTCGTCATTAGGAGCGATAGCGCGGTAATCTGTCCAAATCAAAGCAGAATTTGTCTTCGAAAGAAACAGATTGCCACAAGTTTTTCAAAACTTTCGCAATGACGTATTAAACGAAACCGTCACTTCGAATGTCTAGAATTCTTGTGCTGAACTTGATTCAGTATGATTCAGGATTATATCAAGAAGTAGTTGGTAGTAAATTTAAAAATAAAGTAAACAATTAGTTCTCGATACATTTTTATTTCACTTCGCTTCATAAAAACACTCGAACTGACGTTGGACATTTCAAATCAAAAATCGTAAATCGTACATCAAAA
>JBCCLS010000094.1:0-8777 GCA_039026835.1 Bacteroidota bacterium
GGTTGTACCGAAGGTCGCTCCACCATACATTGGATTGATTTTGATTTTTACGGTCACCAACTGTCAGCCCATGTTAGCACTGACATTCCTGAATTGGATTATTGTGGAAAAGTAGATGGCGTCAGTGTGCCTGTTCCGCATTTTGGATGCTTACTCACCATTGCACAATTTGAAGCGTTGCAACAACAATTTGAAGCCAATTCCATTGAGTTTGTGGTAAAACCACAAATACGTTATGAAGGACAAGCTGGCGAACAGCGAACTATGTTTGTATTTGATTTTAGTGGAAATCCACTAGAATTCAAGGCTTTTTCAGATGAAAGCGAAGTATTTTCCAAATAATTTATAAATTAGGCTCATGAATGCTCTCAAATTACCCTTCCAATTTGCTGCTGATGTGATCAAAAAAGAATTGGCGCAATTTTCCAAAAACGATTATCAAGATATTTACAATCCTTCTGTACAATTGGAAACCTTGTGGTTAAAGCATTTTATAGAACCTACCATGGGACCTGATAATTTGCCTGTATTTTTACCCAATGAGGAACTTAAAAAGTGTCCGTATTTGCTTTCTATTTTTGAAATGTTTCAATGTCAGGTAGAAACTTTTCGCGTGCATACCTTAGATCCAGGCGCAGCTATAAAGCGACATAGAGATACATGCTACAGTTTCGAACATGGAAGAGTCCGTTTGCATATTGCAGTACAAACCAACGATGATGTGCACATCATTCTAAAAGATGAACATATAGTACACATGAAACCCGGAGAATGCTGGTATTGCAATTTTCACGATGAACATGAAGTCAAAAATAATAGTGATCAACCACGCATACATTTGATCTTAGATTGTATTGTGAATGATTGGCTGCGTCATGTTTTTATGCAGGCTGGATATCAAGAATTTACAACTTAACACCGTTGTCGGTAGTCTGAGACTACCGACAACGGTGTTATTAAAGTTTTCTTACAGGATGCTGAATCAAGTTCAGCATGACGAAATTGATTATCGAATCAACTTTTTATACTTAATACGCTTCGGCATTAAATCGCCACCTAAACGTTTCTTTTTATTTTCTTCGTAATCGGAGAAGCTTCCTTCAAAGAAATACACTTGTGAATCACCTTCAAAAGCCAAGATATGTGTACAGATTCGATCTAAAAACCATCTGTCGTGCGAAATGACTACGGCACAACCTGCAAAGTTTTCCAAACCTTCTTCCAAGGCACGTAATGTATTTACATCCAAGTCGTTTGTTGGCTCATCCAGTAACAATACATTTCCTTCTTCTTTCAGCGTCATGGCCAAGTGCAAACGATTGCGTTCTCCACCAGAAAGTGTATTTACTTTTTTATTTTGCTCGCTTCCAGAGAAGTTGAAGCGACTCAAATACGCTCGCGAATTCACTTGCTTTCCGCCCATCATAATCAATTCCTGCTCGTCTGAGAAGTTTGCCCAAATAGACTTTTCTGGATTGATATTGGAATGTGACTGATCTACATAGGCAATTTTGGCTGTGTCTCCAACGGTAAAAGTTCCTTTATCAGGATTCTCTTCGCCCATGATCATTTTGAAGATCGTTGTTTTTCCAGCTCCATTCGGACCAATAATACCTACGATTCCTGCTTGTGGCAAATTGAAAGCTAAATCTTCATATAACAACTTCTCACCAAACGCTTTGGAAACACCAGAAGCTTCAATCACATTCGTTCCCAGTCGCGGTCCATTTGGAATGTAAATTTCCAGTTTTTCTTCGGTCTGTTTTTGATCTTGATTTAATAATTTATCATAACTCTTCAAACGTGCTTTTTGCTTGGTTTGACGACCTTTTGCACCTTGTCGCACCCATTCTAGCTCGCGTTCTAAAGTTTTCTGACGTTTGGAAGCTGTTTTACTTTCCTGCGCCAAACGTTTTGCTTTTTGATCCAACCAAGAAGAATAATTTCCTTTCCATGGAATGCCTTCTCCACGATCCAATTCCAAAATCCAACCCGCAACATTGTCCAAGAAATATCTATCGTGTGTTACCGCAATCACAGTTCCTTTATATTGTGCTAAATGATGCTCCAACCAATGTACAGATTCTGCATCCAAGTGGTTTGTGGGCTCATCAAGCAATAAAATTTCTGGTTCTTGTAGTAACAAACGACACAGTGCGACACGACGACGTTCTCCACCAGAAAGGACACCAATCTTTTTGTCTGGTTCTGGCGTACGCAACGCATCCATGGCAATTTCTAACTTGGTATCCAATTCCCACGCATTGCTGGCATCAATCTTATCTTGCAAATCTGCCTGACGCGCCATTAACTTGTCCATTTTATCGGCATCCGAATACACTTCTTCCAAACCAAACATATCGTTGATTTTATTGTATTCGTCCAAAATGGCAACAGTTTCAGCAACACCTTCTTTCACCACATCCAACACCGTTTTTTCATCATCGAGTTGTGGTTCTTGTTCTAAATAGCCAACCTTGTATCCTGGCGAAAAAGTAACTTCACCTTGGTAATTTTTTTCTACACCAGCAATGATTTTTAGTAAGGTAGACTTACCTGAACCGTTTAAACCGAGAATCCCGATTTTAGCGCCGTAAAAAAAACTGAGATATATATCTTTTAAAACTTGTTTGTTGCTACTTTGATAGGTTTTAGAAACCCTATTCATGGAAAAGATTACTTTCTTATCGTCTGACATAATTGTTCTTTAGTTTAATTGCTTTGTCACAAATATACATAATGAAGTAATGTAAACTTTTTCTTCTGGCTGTAAATTTATCTTATTTTGCCCTGAATTTGCCTTTTTCCCCTAACGTAGCTAAGGCTATGTTAGGAGAAAAAGACTTCATCAAACCAAAAAATCTTTAATTTTCGCTACAAAACAAAAAGCTTACATCACTTCAATTGTCGTAGCATTCGCACATGTGAATTGTAATTGAAAAATTAAAAAATGAAATGATGGAATGATTTCTTTTTTAGTTTGATGATACTATTTCTTTAAAGTGAATTTGAGGATCTTTTCAGGAAGTTTTGAGGGTTTTCTCTTTAGCATTTGATGAAAACTTCCTTTACTTTTTTAATTTTAATACGTATCAAATTTATTTTTAATACGTGGTAAACTTTATTTTGATACGTATTAAAAATAAAATTATTCTTTAGAAGAGATATAAAAGTACCAGATCTTTGTTCTGATTTCTCTTGATAAAAAAGACAATTCCTCAAGAGCTTTAGGTTGTTTTGTAATGTTGTTTGTAATTTTTTATCAAATACATTGACATATTGCTTCTATAGAAAACAGCAAGACAATCAGTATTTACCATACTTTTAAACTCATAAACTCCTTCACTGTTAAACTCCAAAACAACTTTTTTCAAAAAAAATTCACTTTTAGAAAACCGTACACAAATTGTTCTCGTAAGTATATGCAAAACGCAATAAAAATTAATTAAACACAACCTTATGAAACGAGTAACAACCATTTTAGGAATTAGTATTGTTTTGGTGGGAAGTTTCTTTTTAATCGCGGCCGATCATATTGATGCGCCAGCAGTGCAAGGAACCACGTCAGACATTACAGATTTTTATGCTTTTCAAGGAGAAAACGGCAATGCAATCGCTTTTGTCGTAAATACGCAAGGATTGTTGAGTCCAACCGCAACAGGAAATGCTTCTTTTGATGAAAATACTTTAATTGAAATTAACATTGATACTTCGGGTGACAATGTAGAAGATTTAGTAATTCAAGCCATTCCGCGAGGTGATCGCATGTACTTTTTTGGTCCGGTAGCGCCAAGTACAACCGGATTGAACAGTGTGATCGAAACTTCGGGTACTGAATCTTCTGTAGAAATTACTTCGTATGGAGAAAATGCCATTACCGCCACAAATAACGGAATGCAATTTTTTGCAGGTCCTCGAGACGATCCATTCTTTATGGATTTTGCACAGTACGGAGAAATCATTGCAGGAAATGCCACAGGTTTCAACGATCCTGGCACCGACACATTTGCGGGAACCAATGTGTTATCAATCGTAGTAGAAGTGCCAAAATCACAAATTGGTAGTACAGGTACAATCAATGTTTGGGCAGAAGCCAAAGGAAAACAATAATTAATCATCATTCACGTAAAAAATATTATAATGAAAACTATACAATCTATATTCGGAATGGCAATCCTCGGTCTATTTTTAGTAACGAGTTGTTCTTCGGATGATAATACCATCGTAATTGACAATACACCTGATTTTTCGGGAACGTTTGCACAGCAAGATCAAATGGGAAGACCTGCGGTAAATACTGTCTTTGTAGGTTCCGCTAGCAAAGATATGTTTAACACAACCATTCCGTCGCAACAAAATGCGGCTTTTCAAAGTATGTTTCAAACCAATTTAACGGCTTTAAGTCCTGCGTTTGCCAATCCTGGAGATCAGAATGCGTTGGGACAAGATGCAGCTGCTTTTACAGGTTTGTTAGCAACAGATGTTTTAAATGTTTCGTTGGATGGAACAACAACATTTTTTGATGGAACCAATGTATTGACAGGACGCGCTTTGGCAGACGATGTGATAACTGTAGAATTGCTTTTAATTTTTGGTGGCGAAGATTTCATGGAAAACCCAAATCTTTCCGATGATCACGTTGACGCCAATGACAAACCTTTTTTGTCCTCCTTTCCATACTTAGCCACGCCATGGTAGTGTAAAATTGTAGTGAATGTAGATCCCGCTCTACAGCGGGATTAGTTCTACTATCTACATTGTGTGCGTCTTGCTGACTTCTCAATGTAGTGTATCACTAATCTGATTTCCTACGAGAGCATTTAATAACTACAATATAACGTATTTGTTAGTTGAACGATCAAGTTAGATGCTCTCTTTTAAAAACTTAAAAAATTGGATGAGACTCTGTTTTTCAACGGGGTTAGTTCAAATTTTTGACTAAAATGTAAACTAATGAAAACCAATATCGCCATTCAAATTCTTGGAGTGTGTATGCTTTTGATGAGCTGTACGTCTACTCCACCACAAAAAATTACAGCAACTGAAAACTATAATGCATATATAGCGGTAGCTGAAAACACAGACACACAAACTGCTACTGAAATTCATAAATTTTGGTCAGACAAACTTGAAAATTCTCCAAATCAATATCCGTATCATAGTAAAATTGCAACTGCAGCAACTCAGTTATTCAACGCCACAGGAAATATTTTGCATTTGGCCGAAGCAGCTCGCCATTTGGAATTGTTGAATGCACGAACAAAGTTTCAAAACGCAAATTACCTCCGAAGTCTGGCTCGCAATTATATTTCACAGCATCGTTTTAATGAAGCATTGGTACTATTAAAAAAGGCGGAAGTTCTTGGCGAAAAGCTTCAAGCTACGCAGAAAATGTTGTTTGATGTGCATTTAGAACTCGGAAATACGGCAGAAGCAACTCATTACCTCAACATTTTTAAAAATGAACATAGTTTTGATGCCATGATTCGCTTGTCAAAATGGTACGATCATGAAGGAAAATTGTTAGCTGCCATCAAGATGATGGAGAAAGCCAAATTAAAAGCTGAGGAAGCAAATAATTCCTATCTAAAGCAATGGTCTTATACAAACTTAGCAGATTTTTACGGACATGCAGGTCGCATCAAAGAAGCGTATACACATTATTTGAAAGCTTTGGCGTTGGACTCAAATGATGCATATGCAAAGAAAGGCATTGCTTGGATTGTGTTTTCGCACGAGAAAAATCCCGCGGAAGCGTTACGCATTTTAAATACCATTATGTCACAACACAAAGCGCCTGATTATTATTTGTTAAAAGCAGAAATTGCTGAATACATGGGAAATATTGCTGAGAAAGAAACACAACTAAAAGCATTTATGAACGCCATTCAAGATGAAAAATACGGTGTCATGTATACTTCGTATGCGATTACTGTGTTGGCAGAAGAATTTCAGGAAACTAAAAAAGCACTGGCACTGGCAAAAAGCGAAATCACCTTGCGTCCAACAGCACAAGCGTATGATTTATTGGCGTGGATCTACCATTTACAGAGTGAATCTACAAAAGCACTAGAAATTATAGAACAACATGTAATTGACAAGACTTTTGAACCTGTAGCAAGCTATCACATTGCCGAAATTTTAAAAGCCAACGGAAAGACTGACAAAGTAGACAGCATAAAAGCAGAACTTTTGGAAAGCAGTTTTGAATTGGGTCCAGTGATGATGCAAAAAATAGCCCAATTATGATAATACAACTGTTAATGACGATGCGAGCGTTTGCGCTTTTATTGAGCAATTAGTTTTTATTGAAAAGGGCACTTTGTAAGGAAGTGTCTTTTTTGTTTCAGAAAGCTAGTTTGCGGGTGGCGGTGGCGGCGGAATCAAATCTAATCGCTCCAAATCTAGTCGTATTGTATATGGCAATACTTTTTTTATGGTTTTGATTTCTGAATCTGTTAACTCACAGATACTTTTAGAAAAAGATGCTTGGGCATAGTCTTTATAAATCCTTCTATATCCTTCTTTGATAGTTGCAAAAACCTTTTCAATACTATCTTTGGGCGTTTCCACATCCCAACGCACAGCTGTTTCACTTTTATAAATCAGTTCTCCATCGATACAATGTGTACGCATCCAAAATTGTAAAGAATCTATCGGAATAAGCTCAAAATCTGCTAATACCAATCCGTCTTGGTTTAACTGAACTTCTACCTCAAAGCGTCTTCTAAAACAACTAATGATTCCATCATCACAGAATTTTTCATAGTGCACATTTACAATGTCTTGATTGGCGAGTTGCAATCCAAAAGAAACCGTCTCATCACATACCGCTTTCCCTAATTTTTCTTCAATCGAATTTACTAACGGACGTACTTGCAAACTATAATCTATGGTAATTTTTTTGAGCGAATCTGGAGTTGAAAGTAACCGAAGTTCATTGGAACAATATGTTGGTGTTCGAACTTGATTGGGTTTATTTTGTTCGCATCCAACTACAAAAAGTACAAAGCATATTATAATGATGAAGAATTTCTGGTTGTACATATAGATTCGTTTAGGCATACGAACAACAAAGATTATACCGCAAAAGAGAGCACTGTTTATATGCGTAAACGAATCTAAACACTATTTTCCAACACCTTTCATCTATAAACCAACGGTACTTTTCATTGTTTTTTCTATCTGATGCTGCTACTTTCATTCCAATATTCACCATAAAATATTTTGATATGTTAGAAAAATTCAAAGAATTTGAAATTACAAATGCACAACACATTTGTGGAAAAGGTGTCATCGTCACTATAGACAATTTAGAAGCAGACGTTGATTAATGGAGAAGCGGACTTCGGTTCGCTTTCCGCTGGTTAAGGCTTTGCATTCACAACACCAAGTGTGTATAATTGCTCCAAAGTTGGCGATTCACTTCCGCCTTCAGGCTCTAAGGTAATTCCGAACGCTTCTGATTCGTTGGTGTTTGCCAAATCAAATATTTTATCAGCATCAGCAGTAAAATCTTCAATCACACCCAAACTGGTTGGTGTTAACGGATCAAGCGTCAAACTCCATACTTGATACACTTTTCCTGCTGGCGGATCGGGCAAACCTTGTACATCCAAATACACATTGTTTGCCTTTTTATCCCAATATACTTTTGCATATGAATCTGGCGAAATTTGTTGTCCGCCCAAAGGCACCGTAATAATATCTTTTGTGCGTAAAATAGAAAGCAATTCGTTGGCAGCTGTCAAGTCGTTGTTAGCTTTGTAGATTTGTTCTTTTAACGTGTCACGCTCAGATTTTACAGTTTCTATCTCGGACTGCAATTTACTAGTTCGCAAGACTGAAAGTATCAAACTAACTCCCATAATGAAAATTGCTGCCCAACCTGCATAACGCAATGCTGAACGTTTGTTTTTTAGGGGAATTACTGGTGTTTCTTCGGCAGTATGATCAGAAAGCTGCAGCTTTTCTTTAATCGTATTCAAAACGGGCGCCGAATCTTTTGTGGCAGTTGCTGCTGTCATTGCTACAACAGCAGCTTCGATAGAAAGTACTTCGGCTTTCACTTCAGGATATTGTTGCATCATTGCGTGCACCTCTTCATTTTCCTTTTCAGAAAGTGCGCCTGCAACGTACAGTTCTAAAATTCCGGATGCTATGTATTCCTTACTATCCATCATACATGCAATGCTTTTCTAAGTTCGCTAATACAGTTTCTATTTCTTGTTTTTACAGTGCCTAACGGGATTTCTAAAGCTTCGGCAGTTTCTTTTTGTGTATATCCTTTAAAATACAGAAAGTCAATGACCTGCTTGCACTTTTCGGCAAGTTTATTTACATACTTACAGAGTCCAATTGCATTGACTGTAGCCTCCAAACGTTCGTTGCTTTCAATACTATGTACGAAGAAATCAATAGCTTGGTTTTGCTGTGTATTTTTGAAAGATTTGGAACGAATTTTATCAATGGCTGCATTCCGTGCAATGTTTAATAACCAAGTAAAAAAGCGTCCTTTCTTCGCTGTGTACGTATCTGCTTTATTCCATGCTTTGATGAATATATCTTGCAATACTTCCATGGCAATGTCTTCATTTTTCACAATCGTATTGATCACACCAAAAATACTTTCGTGATACAACTCGTATAACGATTCTAATGCTTTGGCATCTTTCTGTTTAAATTGTGTTATGAGTTTTTCTAACTCCATACCATACGATTGGTTATCTTTTGTGAAGCATATTTATGGTAACGCTAGTAGTAGCGCAGGTGCATCA
>JBCCLS010000095.1:0-8758 GCA_039026835.1 Bacteroidota bacterium
AATCGGTGGATGTAGAGTACACACATTTCAACTTAAATGGAATTCCGATTCGAGCAAAAGTCAAAGCAGAATTTAAACAGAAAATTACACATAAGGAATACTTAAAACTTATACAGCGAAGTTCGCCCGACATGACACATTACAAAGTCATTTCGGCAGGTGTAGATTTGCCTAGCATCGCCAATGAAATTTACAGAGATTCCAGTTTTTGTATTGAATTGGCTACCTTTAATGACTTAGATACCTTTCGTGGGCTTCCACAAGGTACCGAAATTATTGCGCCACCTTTAAAAACCTAACTTATGAGCGAAACCATCTATTCTAGTCCAACTGATCAAATTGAAGTAGATATTGTTGTTGAAGGAAACTCTATTCTCAAAGAATATCCCGCCGTCAAAGTTGTCGTAGAGAAAAAAATTAATGACATTCCAAAAGCGTCGTTTCATATCATAGACGGCGATCCTACTGTAGGTGATGAAAGTTTTAAAGCTGCTACTGGCATTGCAATCAAAAGTACAGTTGAAATCAAAGCTGGATATAAAAGTTCGACAGAAACTATTTTTAAGGGTATAATTTCTGGAAAAAATACGGAGCAAGATAAAAATGGAAATCCCGTCATGATCGTAGAATGTACGCACAGTGGCGCTTCACTAAAAGAAGGAAAAAAAACAACCTTTTTTAAAGATAAAAGCGATGCTGATGTGATCAATGGAATCCTCTCAGATGCAAGTATAGAAAAATCTGTGACTATTAGTTGTTCCGCGTCCTACGAGCAATTGGTTCAGTTTGAAAGTAGCGATTGGGATTTTATTAAAAAACGTGCACAAATCAATGGTTGCATTATCGTTTCAGAAAGTAATAAATTGACCATTGATGCACCCAAAACGACCGAATCTCCTGAAAGAACGCTGAAATATGGAAGTACCATCAAAGAGCAAAGTCTCACACTCAGTGATGTTAATCAAATTCCCAAAGTAACGGCACAATGTTGGGATCCTGCGCAACAAAAAATGGTAGAAGCAACTGCGACTGAACCAACAGTCAATGCACAAAGTAATGTGAAAGGAACGGAATTAGCCAAAGATAAAAGTACAGATACGCATGCATTGACTACAAGTAATTTTCTGGAAAAAGAAGCGCTCAAAGCTTGGGCAGATGCGTATTTATTGAGTTTACGACTGTCTAGAATTAGTGGTCGAATCAATACACAAGGTGATTCCAAATTAAAGCCAAATACCACTGTAAAATTAGAAGGTTTTGGGAAAAACTTTAATGGAAACGGATACATTGGCGCTGTAAAACACACCATTCTTCCTGGCGATTGGGAAACTGAAATAACGTTGGGATTGCCTGAAACTACTTTTAATGTAGGCGAACAAGCCTCAGAATCGCGTGTTCCTACCTTTACAGGATTGCAAATTGGAGTCGTAAAGCAAATTCACGAAGATCCTGAAAATACCTATCGTGTTTTGGTTGAAATTCCAGCATTCCCAGAAATTAAAGATAGCGTTTGGGCACGATTGGCGAGTCCGTACGCACCCAAAGAAAAAGGTTGGTTCTTTTATCCAGAAGTTGGCGATGAATTAGTGGTTGGGTTTGTGGAAGGTCATCCTTCCAATGCTATTATACTGGGAAGTGTATACAGTAAAAAAAATACAGCTCCGTATACGCCAGATGAAGACAATTCTACCAAAGCGATTGTGACCAAAGGTGATTTAAAAATTGAATTTAACGACAAAGATATCATCACGACCATTTCGACTCCCGAAGGCAATCAGATTGAACTTTCTGAAAAAGACAAAAAAATTACCATTACTGATCAAACTGAAAATACGATTACACTCAGCGAAGACGGAATTGTCATTAAAAGCAAAGGCAAACTTGAGCTAACAGCTGATAAAGATGTGACGATTAAAGGAAAAGGCATCAAAATAGAAGCTTCAAATTCTCTAGAAGCAGCAGGAAAAGATATAAAACTCAAAGCAAAAATGGCACTTGAAGGCGAAGGCTTAGATGTAAATTTAAAAGGAAAAAAAGCAGTCGCTATTGAAGGAAAAGCTACTGCAGAATTAAAAGCGAGCGGACAAACCTCTGTAAAAGGCGCCATTTTAAAACTAAACTAATCAAACATACGATCATGATGTCACAAGAAAAACAATCCTTTCAAGGAACAGGTTGGCACTTTCCAATCAAATTTAGTGCACTAACCAAAGATCCTGTGATGGTAAGTAATGCAGACTGTATTGCGCAAAATATTCGTATGTTATTGTCTACACGACAAGGCGAACGCCCAATGTTTCCAGCGTATGGGCATCAATTATATACGATGAGTTTTGAAGTTATCAGTCAGACACTCATCTACAGAATTAAAGAGCATTTGGAATATATTTTTATGATGTATGAACCGCGAATTACACTGGAAGAAATTGACATTCAAACCAATAGCAACGAAGAACAGATTGTATACATTCACCTTGAATACCGCATTAGAGAAACAAATACACGTACCAATATGGTGTTCCCGTACTATTTAATCGAGAAGTAAAAAAATTCAATGATAAGCATGTTGAAACATAAATGTTAAAGAATGAGAATGTCTTAAAACGAAGGAAACCGTTGCTGAATTCATCTCAGAAACAAACGCGGTTTGATAATACCTGTACTTTTGTAGACAGCCTCATGAATTTGTTTCATGTTAAATTACCATTTCGAAAATCATCGAAATGGTAATTTTTTTAGATCAACATAATTTTCTGCATACGTAATTCTTCAATCTTTCAATCTTCTAAAAAAAGTACTACTACCTAATTGGACAATCACCGCAATTGTACCCTTTAATAGCATGCGGCTTTATTAGAGTTTTGTATGAACATAATAATTAATGGAAACTTGTTATGGCAACAGAAAATGCATTCAACACAATTCCGTATAGTACGACTAGAGACAACCGAACACAAGGCAACGTATTGCCAGAAACCATCGGATTAGATCAAAGGTCACTTGCCATGTTGGTAGTGGAAATCAGGCAAATTGCGAAGACCATTCCGTTTGCTGGTGACGCTGTAGATAGGGTTAGTTCATGGCAGGAATTTTTGGATGAAGATCCGCTCTTTTTTCTCGTTGCCATAACACAAGTTTCAACACAGGATATTCGGAAAGAAATCAACTCACAAACCACTGAAACCGGCAAAGAAACACTCCTGCATTTGATACAAATTGTAGATCGCTGGTACCGAAAAGCCACACAATTGCAGATAGAATCCTTAGTGTTTGAACTTGAAAATGCCATCGAAAATCAGCTAAAAAATAGTATAAAATTGTTGGATACTATTTCACTGCCGCCACTGCACAAAATATGGCATACAAACCCTACTTCCAACATAGTTTCAACCACTATAAAAGAACAGATTGCACTTTTCCTCGATACCATTTTATACCTGCAAAATAGTAGCAAAACAGTATTTGAGAGCTATAGCAAAAAACATGAAATTCTAAAACCGCATACCGCACTGATAATTAGTTTTTTGAAACTCTTTTCACATGTGCAAAAACGCTTCAATCATCTTACCAAGCAACATTTGGATTATTATTACGAAACACTCTTGGGACACTCTAAAAAAGCTGCACAGCCCGAACGCACGCAAGTATTTTTTAAACTTGCAAAAGAAGCAACTTCTACTATAATTCCTGAAAAAACCATATTGTATGGCGGCATGGAAGCTGACGGAGATGAAATTTTATTTGAAACCTTGGAAGATGTTGCAGTGTCAAAGGCCACTATTGCCGATGCAATTACCTTATATGTTGCAAATAATTCATTGGTTTCTCCACATAATGCCATCAGATTGGTTACAGGAATATACCAAGATCAAATTACGAAGACCTTGCAATTAAATCCCAACAATCCTGCTTTCTCCTTGTTTGGAAAAGATTCGTTTTCCTCCAAAAATGCAACTACTAGTACACAATCAGAAATAGGATGGGCAGTGAGTGGTCCTATTTTTTTACTAAAAGAAGGAATACGAAAAGTAACTGTAGACTTTCATATTGACAAGGAAAGCTTGGCTGATTTTAAAGAACAGGTCAGCTTGCTTTCATCACAAACCAATGTCCAAACCAGCGTTTGGACACACCGATTTTTCAGCCAGACTTTTACTATTTCTTTTACGACAGATGAGGGATGGTTTTCGCCCAACAAAAGTGTAATTACGATTACAGAAACCGAATCAGCATTTTTACTTACTTTTTCATTTTCTCTCAATGCTGATGATCCCTCAATCTGTTATTTTGACAAAGAAATTCATCATGGAAACTATAATGCTGCTTGGCCAATTTTGCAAATTACGTTAGATACCAATAATGTATATTATCCGTATTCTTTTTTGCGAAATGCCAAAATACACAACATTCACACGACTGTAACAGTAGATGAATTGCAAGATGTCCATGTATGCGATCAATTTGGGTTGCTTGATACGTCTCGCCCATTTCCGTTATTTGGCTTGCAACCCGGCAAATTAGCGTCTTGCTATATTGGTTATGATGAATGGCGCTATAAAACGCTCACTTCCGTAGATCTAGAAATTCACTGGCATGATGTAGAAACTGTAAATTTTCAAAATTTATACAAATACTATCCAGAAAAAGTTACCGCACAAACGTTTCAGTATAGTATATGTTCCTTGTCTAATAAAAAATGGAAACAGCCATCGGATGTGTTGGAAAATGTGCCTTTATATTCACAACAAGAAGCGCGTATTGCTCCAATAACTTCCATACATATTGACGATCCAGCCACTTTAAAAATGATTCCTGATTTTAGAAAAGATGATTTTTTAGAATTTAAAGATGCCAAAAATGGATACTTTCAGTTGCAAATTACACAACCTTCTTTTGGTTTTGGACATGGTATTTATGAGAATTTAGTCAATAAAACAGTGCAAGAAATTACAAAGAATCCAAAAAAAGCGAGAAAGAAAAACATACAAATTCCCCCACTTCCCTATGTTCCCGAAGCAAAAAAAATAAAAGCGAGTTATACTGCCACGCAAGATTTTATTTTACATTCAAATGAAGGGCGCAGAACCGATAAGCGTTTTCCATTTGAGTTTTTTCACATTCATCCGTTTGGGTTACTTTCCAGAGCAACGCAAGAATATACCAAAGAACGAAATCTGCTGCCGTTTTTTGAAGACAAAGGCTATTTATACTTAGCCCTAAATCAAGTCACGCCTCTTGAAAAACTCTCCATCTTTGTAAAAATAGAAACGCAAAAAGCAGGTGCACAAACTTCGGAACTTGCCACCGTGCAGTGGGAATATTTACAAGGAGAATTTTGGAAAACTGTCCCTAGCACATTTGTATTGCACGATGGTACGCACAATTTTCAACATTCGGGATTTATCAGAATTCAACTTCCTAAAAATAGCACACATCAGCATCCGTTATTTGCCAAAGAACACACATGGTTGCGACTTTCAGCAGCCAATACAATAGCAGATCAATTAGGAAAAATTATTTGCATGCAACTACACGGCGTGGAAGTCAGGCGAGTGATGAAATCATCACAAAAAGCACATACAACCATCAAAAAAGCAAATGCTATTGCCTCAAGCTACACGTCCATTGCTGCACTACAAGCTGTAATGCAACCGTTTGTTCCTACCGGAGGTGTGTTGAAAGAAACGCAACAGGATTTTTATACACGTGTGAGTGAAAAATTATACCATAAAAAAAGGGGAATTACGCCATCTGATTTAGAAAAATTAATTTTGGAAGCGTTTCCAGAAGTGTATCAAGCAAGCTGCTTTCCGTCTTCCCTATTCCCTGATAAAATTGCTCCTGGTGTCATTAAAATCATGGTATTACCGTTAATTTATGAAGGTACACCTGCGGGCGATCGGATGCTGAGTGCGTTTCATCTAAACAAAATTAAAAAGTACCTGTCTGCTATAAGTACCAATAACAAAGGCATTGAGATTATGAATCCATTGTATGAAACTATTCGTGTTTCCTGTACCGTCAATTTTCACGATCACTACGAAATGGGATTGGCATTACAGCGATTTATTACTACCATCAACCGCTTTATTGCACCTTGGATTTTAGTGCGAGATAAAACATCTAACAACCATAAAACACAAAGTCAACTATTGCATCCTAGCAGTTTGTTGAGTCATTTGTTAGCATTGCCAGAAGTAGAAGCCATTGGCGGATTGTCCATGGTACAACTACATGAATCTGATGATGGCACATTTATTTTTAGAGAAACTGCTAACTACACGAAAGAAGGATTAAAACCTTCCAAACCATGGTCTGTTTTTGTACCCAGTACAGCGCATAATATCAATATTGTCAACACTTCCGTAGAAGATACAACGGTTTCCTTGCACATTGGAACCATGACTATAGAAGATGATTTCATCATACAAAAATAACAACACTCATGAATACAACTGATAAAAAGAAGCAACACAAACTGCTAAACAGAGAAACGCTAGCCGAATTATTTAAGAATGGAATGCGTCCGTCGGGCGATTCGTTTTCTAATTTAATACATTCCATGGTAAACAAACTAGATGACGGAATTGAAAAAAACATGAATCATGGTTTGGGACTTTCTCCGCAAGGAAACGATGCAGAAAACTTATTGAGTATGTTTCATCAAGTCGATGATACGTTCGCAGCTTGGGCAGTTGGATTGACACCAAAAGATGATGGTGGCGGTTTGAATTTTAAAGATGGACTTACCGATAAAAGCTGTTTGTATCTCAATCCAGATGGAAAAGTTGGCATCAATTCCACTACGCCACAGTACACCTTAGACGTTCATGGAACTGTGGGTATGAAAGCTAAAAAAGGGACGTATGCTTCTGGAGAAGTCAAGGCAGACGGAAAATGGCATACTGTACTCTCCAATGAAACCGATTGTACCATCTTTGAATTGACGGCTTGTGCAAAAGGTGAAAAAGGAGAAGGAAAATATGCATTATTGCATGCGTTTGCATTAAATCCGTATGTGGGGAAACACGGAAGCATCCGGCGATTTCAAAGTTTTTTTGGTTGGAAATGGTGGCGACGCTTGCAACTCCGCTGGACGGGAACGCCCTTTGATTACAATTTAGAAATCCGCACCGTTTCGAATTATGGAGAAAATGCGGTGATTTATTATGATGTCATGCAGTTGTTGTAAGTTTTACTTTTTACTTCGGAAACTTCGCGCGAATTTCCTCTAAACACAAATTATGAATGCTTCCCACATGTGTATGTTTTTTGGAAGTTTCAGGCGCATACGAACCGTCTTGCACTTGCTTTCCGATAGTTTGATAGGCTTCTCGGAAAGGAACACCATCCACCACCAAATTATTGATACTATCTACTGTAAAAAGATATTTATATTTCTCATCCGAAAGATTTACTTTTTTGACTTGCACTTGCTGAATGGAATGATCAAAAATATCCAAGATGTTTTTCATGTCTTCAAAAGCTGTAATCATATTTGCCTTTAAGAGTTGAAAATCTCTGTGATAACCGCTTGGCAAATTATTCGTGATCAACAACATTTCCGAATACAACGCCTGAATCTTATTGCTCTTCCCACGAATCAGCTCAAACACATCCGGATTTTTCTTATGTGGCATAATGCTACTTCCAGTCGTCAACGCATCTGGGAACGCAATAAAATCAAAATTCTGACTTATATACAAACAAATATCCATGGCAAATCGTGCTAAGGTATTACTCAAACTCCCCAACGCCATTGCAACGGTACGCTCACTTTTCCCTCTACTTAATTGTGCCGCAACTACATTATATTTCAACGTGGAAAAGCCTAATTCGTTTGTGGTGAAGTTTCTATCGATCGGAAACGAACTTCCATAACCCGCAGCAGAACCCAACGGATTTTGATCAACAGTTTTTAAAGCTGCTTGTAGCAAATACACATCATCAATTAACAATTCAGCATACGCCGAAAACCACAATCCAAAAGAGGAAGGCATTGCGACTTGCAAATGTGTATAGCCTGGTAGTAACGCGTCTTTGTGTGTATCTGCCAATTCTAAAAGCGTTTCAAATAAAGTCTGTACTTTTTCAATCACAATAGTGACATTTTCTTTGTAAAACAACTGCAATGCCACCAATACTTGATCGTTTCGAGAGCGTGCTGTATGAATCTTTTTTCCAACATCACCATATGCTTTTGTAAGCTCATACTCTATTTTTGAATGTACATCTTCAAACTGTGCGTCTATGGTAAATGTATTGTTGTCAATTTGAGTTTGTAATCTTTCCAAACCATCAATCAATTGCTGTAATTCTTCTGTTGAAATGATGTTGATTTGTGCTAACATTTTTGCATGTGCTAACGAAGCTTGCACATCATATTTCGCAATATGCAAATCAATTTCTCGATCGTTTCCGACCGTGAACGCTTCAATCTGTGTATCAATATCAATTCCTTTATCCCAAAGTTTCATCTATTATATTTTTTTATTCCTACCAAAACAGGAATCCTAGTTTAATTATTCAAAATGGCTAGTGCTGAACTCCGTTCAGTACTAATAGAAATCCATAAGTTTCTTTTATTAATCTCAATACTAACACGCTAGTGCTGAACTCCGTTCAGTACTAATTGAAACCCATAAGTTTCTTTTTTAAAATCTCAATACTAACATCTAATATCTCAATACTATCTAAAGTATCTTCTCCAACAACTCTATATAAATCTTAATTCCTTCCTCTATCTCCTACAGATAAA
>JBCCLS010000096.1:0-8752 GCA_039026835.1 Bacteroidota bacterium
ATACTACACTGCGGAAAAGACAATGCCACTGTTGTATTTTATGTCTACTCATGTTGAATTAGTATTATGCTTATACGTTTCAAAGTGCTATTGTATTTAAAATTCACAATAGCGTGTTTGTAACTTGCAATAATTCTTTGGAACAATAGCGTGTGTAAATATAAAATAAAAAGCTATCGCAAGGTTGAAATTCGCGATAGCTGCTTTGAATGCTATTATTTGTTGTCTTTTACTTTGGATTCTGAATCTTCAACGACTTTAGAATCGCTTCAATTTCAAACATAAAATCACGTTTGTCTTCCGAAGGTGCAAAGGTAAATCCTTCAATAACCATCAAACGATTGTTGGCTTTGTCTTCTACAGCGTAATTGATAAACGGTCCTGCCATTTGGAAACCGTATACTTCCCACATTCCTTTGGTTTCAAAGGCAAATTTATCGTCTACAGTCGCCTTATACAAGTACGGCGCATAGGCTTTTTCTGTGATCATATACATGGTTTCAGGATCTCTTCCTGGCACATACGCTTCTCCGATAGAATCGCGCATTTTGATGATGGCATCTACAGTAGTGTCATCGTTAGGAATGCTTCCATATGGCATGGCATAGGCAATGATATTCATGGTTCCGTTTTTTACTTTGCGCTCGTACCAAACGAAATTGTCTTCTTTTTTTACCATTCTGTACACCGATGGAATGTTGAGTGAAATTCCGAATGTTTCTTCTAGAGTTTTATCATCGCTCAATGCGTTGTTGATAAAGCGCTGCTTGGAAAATAATTCGTTGTTTTTGAGGGTTTGAATACCTCTTTGTGCATTTTCGCTCAATTGTGCTATGATTTCATCGTCGTTTCCGCTGATATAGATGATTTTTTGTGGTTTGGCAAATACATTTTTGCCTACTCTAAAATCTTTTTTGTCGGATGATTCAATCATCAAAACGCTTCTGTAGTGCGTAATTGGGCTTGTAAAAAGTTCAGGATTGATTTGTTTTAACGAAAAAAGTGGCTCTTCCATTGGCAAACCGTCTGTGGGAGCTCCGTAAATACTTCGAATGCTATCACCTACTTTTCCTTTCCATTGATCGCTGTCCATGATGACGGCAACTGTGTTTACTTTTCCGGCAGACATAGGCAAGTATTGCTCTGCAACTGCTTTGTCATTTGGATCTTCACATGCTGCACATAATGCCAAAACGAATAGAAATATGTATAGTTTTTTCACGAGAAATCAGTTTTATGATTATTTATGTTTATTTAGAAACCTTGAGCTTCATGCCGGGTTTTAATTTGTTCCCACTAATATCGTTCCATTTTTGAATATTTTTGACAGAAACGCCCGGAAATTTTTGTGCAATGCTCCACAAAGAGTCACCAGACTTGACTGTGTATGTTTTTGCATTGCCTGTATTTTTTTGTTTTTTGGATGGCTTTTTGACTGCAAATCCTGGTTTTCGCGGATAAATGGTCAAGCGTTGTCCAATACGCAATCGATTTGATCGCAAACCATTCCATCGTTTTATGTCGCTTACACGCACACCAAAACGTCGGGCAATTTTTCCTAAGTAATCACCTTTACGCACTTTATAACGCGTACGCTTGTCCATTTCAAAAAGTTGTGGCAAAGGTTTTTCGCGTTTTGCCAATTCTTCTTTTGCTAAGGTGTAAATGGCTTCTTCATTATTAACAAATTTTCCAACTTCTTGTACTGGCAACCGCAAGGTATAGTCGCGTCCTTTTATGTGTGGAATGATGTCTAATTTATAGGCTGGATTGAAAAATTGTAAGTCTTCTACTTTTACATTTAACACTTCCGAAATTTGGTCGAACGTTAGCAATTGCTTCACACGAATGGTATCGGTTGCAAATTGTGGGACTTCTATTTTTTTGGGTTGAAATCCGTGTTCTTCCGCATATTCAAAAATGTACATTGTGGCAAGGAAAGCTGGCAAATATCCTGCTGTTTCGCGAGGTAAATTGGGTCGAATGTTCCAATAGTTGACATATCCACCCGAACGTCGAATGGCTTTGGAAACATTTCCGGGACCTGAGTTGTATGCTGCCAATGCCAAATCCCAATCACCAAATATTTGATAGAGTTTTGCCAAGTATTTGCAGGCTGCCGTCGTTGATTTTTCAGGATCTTGACGATCGTCCACATAAGAATTTACATTGAGTCCGTATAGTTTTCCTGTTTGATACATAAACTGCCACAAGCCTGTTGCGCCAACTCTGGAGCGTGCTCGAGGATTTAAGGCAGATTCTACAATGGCCAAGTATTTTACTTCGAGTGGAATGTTGTAATTGTCGAGCTCTTGCTCAAACATTGGAAAATAGTACTGACTGATTTTCATCAAACGTTCCATAGATTTTTTGCGTCGTTTCAAAAAACGGCGAATGACACTTTCCAATGAAGGATTGTATTCTATGTTGAATGGTGTTTTTGCGTTCAATCGCGCCAAGCGTAGTTTTAACGTATCTGTAGGCAATTCTTGAAACACCTCTGGTTCGTATTTTAATTCAGAAACTTCTTTATGAATAGTGTCAAATAAATCTGAACCGCTGAGTTCGCGCAGCCATAAACTGTCAATTTTGGCCGCCATTTTGTTATCGAGCAAGTCGTAACTTTCATTGACTTTATTGAGCACATTGTTGGTTTGCGTACTATCTAATTGTGGCAATACATCATCTATACTACGTTTGATTTCGTTTGTAGTATCCAGATAAATAGTATCGGTCATCACCGTTTTTTTCCCGTCAAGAGTGATGGTATCTTTTACTATTTTGTAGGCAGATTTTTCCGTTGTTGGTTTTTCTTTTGCATCTTCTTGGGCCATTCCCACAAAAGCAAACAACAAGAATAGTATACGAACTAAATATTTCATGAATGTATCGGTAGTTTTATCGTTTTACGCGTAATTTTTGAGTATAAAACGTAATTGCTGCTAAATTCGTGTTTTTTCCTTGAATTTAGAAATTACTATCTGTGAAAAAAGTCTAACTACAGCAATTGCGCTTTCTTCAATATGGTGTAATGCTGTTTTTATTGTAATAATTCCAACACTTTTTCCACCATCACATCTATTTCAGGTTTCGTGGCAACTTGAAACACTTGATGATCAATGCGGACACCTTTGTTTTGAACACCTGTGCCATCAGGATAAAAAGCACCAACACTTGTAAAGTTTATAACAGGACCTTCGGGCATTGGAATGCTAGTAATGTTCATGACAGCGCCCATTGTTGCATTGCCAATGGTACTGCAATTAGGACTGTTTTGGATGGCCATGGCAATATATTCTGACTGACTTATGGTGGCGGCATTTACTAATAGGAAGATATTTCCTTTGAAATATTTTTTGTTTTTTCTTCCGCCTGAAAACGGATCTGCCATAAAGCTTAGCGGTGCTTCTGCATCATATTCGCCCAATCCTGGCACTTTGGTCGGAAAGAGTACTTTGACAAATTTACTTCTGTTTGGATACAGCCATTTGGTCAGTTTAGGTAAGTCTATGTACTTGGGATAACCGCGCAAATCAAAAATTACATTTTTATAGTTGCGTGCTTTTTTTAGTAGTTTACTCAAGTCCTTTTTTTCTAGCAAGCATAAATTAAGATATGCCGTCGTTGCTCCTATTTCATAAAATTTTTGTCCATAATGTGCAGGTGTTTTTATGCGTGGTTGATCAGCATCCAATGTTAGCTTATCCGTTAAGTTAATGGTTTTTATTTCACTTTCTGAGCTTTTTGGTGCTATGTACTGTACTTGAACTTCATCTCTTTTTTCTTGATACAATGCAACTACTTCCGTTCTGTATAGTAGCGAGTTTTTGTGAGCATAATTGTACATTTTTCCATATTTTGCTTTGATGTACTGATGGATCGATTTCCCTTCTATTTGAGTAATCATTCCACCTAATTGTACGCCGTCTTTTTCACAAAGTTCCTTGTTCCAAAACTTTGTAATCACTAAAGTATCGTTGATAAAACGCGTTTGAAATGGAGTTTTGTATTTAAATTTTAGCAAACCGTACGCTTCTCCAATGTAGAATGTATGCGAATCGTGAAGTTTGGCAATGAGTCTTGTTTTTGCCTTGTCGTAGGATTTCGCATCTGTCGCTTGTAAAAACTCAGGGATTGACGATGCTAAAACAGTGTTCCAATCTTCGTCGACTAGGTATTTGTTAACGTCATAGTAATTGATGACATTCCAAAAACGAAAAAGTGTTAGCATTCGATGGGCTTTATTTTCTGGTGAAAAGTCAGCTAGTTTTTTTTCTGTATCAAAGCTCACAAAACGCGTTAGTTTTTCAAGCTTTGCATAATGTCCTTTGAAGTTTTTTGTGTTGGATCGAAGTGTGGTTAGTAGTTGTCTTAATTCTGGGCTAAATGCAGGATTTTGAATCCAATCTAGGTTTAAATTTTTAGTAAAGTTATACTTTTTATTTGGTGGATTTATGTTGTTTGAAATCTCACCATAACTGCGAATCCAATTGATAAAAAATGTATTTAGTGCGCCTCTTTCCTGTATGTTTTTGAGCTGTTGGAAATGTTGTATAAATTCAGAATCAATGTCTTTTTTTACATCTGAAAGTACTGGATGATGGTATTTTAAAAATCCCCAGATATGTCCAAACTCTTTGGTTTTGGTAATTTCATCAACAGACTGCGCACGAAGGTTTCCGGCAATTAGCAATCCTATCAACAATAGTAGTAATTTATTCATGTAGCGTATTTGCGCCGAAAATAGAAGTAGCTGTGAAAATCGCCTGCTTTTTTAACGTTTTTAACAGCCGTTTCACAAAGTTTTAGCAGTCTACAGTAAGTGGTTTGTAAAGAAAAAGAGACGATCTAGAACATTTAAAAATTAAAACCCAACGGTATTGCGCCTATTTTTAAATCGTATTGTAGATCGTCTCTTTGTATGATATTTTGTGTGTTGTCAACAACGCCACAAATTTATTTTTAGGATAGAATTGCTGCAATTCCTGGCAATGTTTTTCCTTCCAAACTTTCCAGCATGGCACCGCCACCAGTACTTACATAGCTTACTTTTGGTGCAAAGCCAAATTGTTTGACAGCCGCTACAGAATCGCCTCCACCAACTAGTGAAAACGCACCATTTTTAGTAGCATCAGCGATGGCATGTCCAAGCGCAATGGTTCCTTTGGCAAAGTTTGGCATTTCAAACACACCTAACGGTCCGTTCCATAAAATTGTCTTGGATTGTGCGATTACCTCAGCAAATTTTGCTTGTGATGCAGGTCCCGCATCTAAGCCCATCCAATTGTCTGGAATTTTAGTAACGTCTACCACTTGTGTATTGGCATCGTTTGCAAAGGCATCTGCAATTACAGCATCAACAGGCAAATGGATCGTTACATTTTTTGCGGCAGCTTCTGCCATGATTTCTTTTGCCAATTCTAGTTTATCATCTTCTACCAACGAATTTCCAATACTTCCGCCTTGTGCTTTGATGAAGGTAAATGTCATACCACCACCAACGATTAAGTGATCTATTTTATCTAAAATATTATCAATAATCGTAATTTTTGATGATACTTTCGCTCCTCCTAACACCGCGGTTACAGGTTTTTCTCCTGTTTCCATTACTTTAGCAATGCTTTCAATTTCTTGTGCCAATAGTAGCCCAAAGCATTTGTTTTCAGGGAAGTTTTCCGCAATGACTGCCGTAGATGCATGTGCTCTATGCGCCGTTCCAAAAGCATCATTTACATAAATATCGCCATGTTTTGCTAATTGTGCAGCAAAAACTGCATCGCCCAATTTTTCTTCTTCATGAAAGCGTAAATTTTCAAGTAATAAGACTTCTCCGCTTTCTAATCCTGCGACCGCTTTTTCAGCTTCTTCACCGATACAATTGCCTGCAAATTTTACTTGTACTCCAATAATTTGGGAGACTGTTTCTACGATATGACGCAATGAAAATTCTTCTTGAAATCCTTTTGGTCTTCCCAAGTGCGACATGAGTACACAACTTCCTCCATCTTCTAAAATATCAATAATTGTTGGCTTTGCAGCACGGATACGAGTATCATCTGTCACCACAAATTGATCGTTGAGCGGCACATTAAAATCTACTCGAATGAGTGCTTTTTTATCTTTAAAATTAAAATCGTTTAGCGTTTTCACGGTGTTGGTTTTTTAAATGAGCTTTATACTAATTTGGTCTGAAATTTTATGTGAGTTCAGCGTTCAATTTTTGTATAATAAACCCTGAATCAGCAAGCAAGATAAGCTCTTTTATATTTTCGGGAATGACTTTTTGAAAGTTTTTTTTCATCAAACGTTTTAGTAAGACGCCTAATGGCTTAAAATCGACAAATACTTCAATTCTTAGCTTGGTTTTTTGATAATTTTCAGGAGATAATATATAAAAATGTTTGACTTTTATTGTTTTGTGAGTGTGAGATTTGCGGGAATTAAAAAATCTGAATTGTCAGAGTCTGTACCATCAGGACATTTACCATCACTCGGCAGGCGTTTTATTCTTGTCCAAATTAACTGTTGATTCAATCCGCTAGAAACATATTGCAGTAATAAATCAGCTTGTTTATTTCTGTAACAACTTATTAAGCTTGGCTCATTGTAAATTAGTTCAACTACATTCACGCTTCGTATTATATTACCCCTCATTAATGTATTTTGATACGTATATTTGATGATACCGCTAAGCTTATATAGCATTTTTACAGAAATATAATCTTCAAAATTATTGTCATTATATAATCCTGGAATACCTTTAGAAATATGCTCTTTTTTTGTTACTTGTATTTCTAGAAAATGATTTGAGTCTTCATATTTCCATGTCCCGACATATTTATCTAATGTGTTATTGACGTCTTTAAAATAAAAAACCTGATCTCCTATATAAATACTGGTGTTCTGCTCTTCTAATGGGACGATGATCTCGTTTTGTGCAGACGTAAAAGCACATAGGAGTAAGGATAATATAGCTGTAATTTTTATTGTTTTATTTGTCTTTCTCATAGTTCATTAATTTAAAGGCTCCCAATCATAGCTGTCATTTTGGGGATTATAAAATGCTCGGAAAAAACCAAGTCCACAGTCTAACTTCCTTAAGAATTCCAAGAAATATGCTTCCCACACTGCTTCTTCTAATTCTGGTGAGCAACCGCCTTGACTTTGACAATAGTCAATAACTTTTTTTGCAACGTCCTTATTATACGCTTCCTTTAAAATATCCCCAAATTTTTTTGGTGTACCATCAATTATAAAAATTCTCGCCAAATCCTGTCTAAATTTAGCAACTTTTACAGCATCTCTAATCTTAAAAGCATATAAATCTCTTCTTGAGACAATAATCGAAACAATATCTAAACTGTCACTTGCATTAAGTTCACCCTTCTTTCTAAAAAATTCTGACATGCCAAACACATCTTCTGCGCTTGGCACTGGTGCTATCGCTTCTCCATCTGAATTCGTATTATCATGGTGTAAATGTACGCGCACCTTTTAATTTACTAACGGAATAGGAAAACGTGTTCCGCTAAATTCTAAAGAATCTTGTGATATTTGATGCTCATAATAAGAATCATCAGCACGTGTTCTAAACTCACTAGCACGCTCTAAAGTATCTGTACTCACTCTATTTCTAAAATCATCAAGCCTTGTCTTTATGATCGGTGTTTCTGAAATCTCACGTAATTCATTCAGATCATTTTGTTCGTTAATATTAACAAGCGGCTGCGTGACAACGTTAGGATCACTTGGCGGATCATTATTTGAGGTATTATTGTTTCCGCCACCGCCAGCTGTTGGGTTTCCTGTGGAACTTGATGGTCCAGCACTACCGCCGTCTGGGCAATCATAACTTACAACGAGATATTCATAGCATTGTTCGTCATCATTTTCATGCTCACATGTATTTTGTATATTCCCATTCGTTGAAGAATATACAAACGTTTCATTTGTATCTGGCGTAAGATGATAGACTGTAAAGTTAGTAGTACAAGGAAGCGGCAACGAATTTTTTGGTGCCACAACTGAGAAATCTAAATCAATTGATGCATCTGAAATTGTATAGTTCCCTGTTAAATGACCAGTCTCGATGAACGCTTGTTTCTGCTCTGCACTCAGATGATACGTTATACTATTCGCTTCATAAGTATCATCCGAAGGCGAGTAGGTAAAAACGATATTCTCTATTATATTTTCTACACTATTTGAGCGTCTTACTGAAAACGTGTAGGAATGTAGCGTACCATCTGCATATTCAATATAGATCGCCTTATCAGTATGAATTGTAATATCATTCTGCGCATCATAATGATCTTTTGTAAAATCTAGTGAGTTTTCTTTTTCAGGCACAAGAGAATATAATCGTTCAACTAACTTTCTATTGTTTTGATATTCACCTTTTGTAAGTAATTTTGATGTAAAGGGAAAATCCTTGAGTATGTTTTCTTCTGAAATAGTATACGCATCATCCTTTTCACAAGCTGTGAAAATTACACCTATCACTAAAAATAGTAAGAGGAAAGAATATTTTTGTTTATAATTCATTCACGCAACATTTGATAAACAAACTCTTAAATGTAAGAAAAAAGTATCTTTATCTATACTATTTTATATAAGCGTAATATCTCTATCGTTTTTAAAATATTATCAGCTAGTCAAATCAGGAGATATTAGAAATAAAAAGAAGCGCTTTATTCAAATACAATGTCATAGATCGGTTGCATGTCTTTTAACTGTCCCCATTTCATTTTGG
>JBCCLS010000097.1:0-8727 GCA_039026835.1 Bacteroidota bacterium
AGGCGTTATTCCCATTACAGGACTCACCGATTTGTTAACGTCAATGATGAGTCAGCCATCGTCTTTTTACGAATCGGCACAACTGCCAAGTATGGTAGAAAAAGTCATTGCCAACGAATTTGGCGATTTGCTCGGTTGGAAAAAGGGAACCTATGATATGGTTACTACGTCAGGCGGATCGCTGGCAAATATTACCGCAGTCTTAACGGCTAGAAACGCCAAAGTTCCTGACTTTACTAATTTTAAAAGAACGTCCGACACCATTCCTGCGATTGCTGTGAGTGAAGATGTGCATTATTCGATCAAAAGAGCGGTGGGAATTTTGGGAATTGGTGCAAAACAAATCATTTCATTACCGATTAACAACGCTGGACAAATTTGCATGGAACAAGCTGAGCAAACGCTGCAAGAAGCAGAAAACAACGGTTACAACATCTTTTGTTTGGTTGCCACTGCAGGAACTACGGTTTTAGGTGCGATTGATCCACTAGAGGAGCTAGCAAAACTTTGCCAACGGAAAGACTATTGGTTTCACGTTGATGGCGCACACGGCGGAAGTTTTTTAGTGTCTGATCAATTACGAAATCGCTTACGCGGGATCGAACTCGCGGATTCATTCGCCTTAGACGCACACAAAACCATGTTTTTACCAGCCGCATGTACGCTGTTGTTTTACAAAGATATTGCTTCACCCAAAAAGACATTTTACAAAGAAGCCAGCTACATTTTTGAGAACGAATCCAATAACTTCGATGGTGGTGAAAAAAGCTTTGAATGTACCAAACGCCCAATGATTATGAATCTTTGGATTCCGTGGACATTGTATGGAAAAGAAGTATTTGCTCAAAAACTAGAAACCTTGTGCAACATTGCCACACAAGCCTACAACGAGCTCAAAGCAGCATCTGATTTTGAATGTGTGCACCGACCACAAACCAACATTTTGTGTTTCCGTTATGCACCAGAACATTTACAATTGCCTGAAGATTTTGATCTACAAATTGCCATTCGTAATAAAATAAAAGAAGAAGGTAAATTTTTCATCTCTAAAGTAGAAGTACAAGGAAAAACAGCCTTACGCGTAGTATTTATGAATCATGAAATTACGATGGAGCACTTTAGAAGTCTTTTAGCAGAAATAAGAAAAATTACACAAAAAATACAATCAAATTACAACACACCTCAACCGATTACAGTTTAAATGGAAACACCTACACTACAAACCAAAGAAGATTTTTTACAAGCATTATTTCCAACCAAAGAAGTACAACCAACTTCCATTGAAGAAGTGCCAAAATTGCCTCGATTTCTGGAAAAAATCCAGCAATGCAAAGCACATTTTGGAATTCCATTTGATGGCTTAGCATACGAAACACAACAAGAAATCATTTTGATGCGATTGCAACAAATCGTAAACATTTTGCACTTAAATCCACATTGGAAAGCACGTTTTGAGAAGCACGGAATCACAGAAGCACCCAAAACCTTTGAAGATTGGCAAAAACTTCCTGTGACTGATAAAGAAACGTCAATTAATTTTTATTCGGAAGAACGAAAAGGAATGGTCGTTCCCTTAGAATATGGCGGATTTGAAATTGTCGCTAGTGGTGGAACAAGCACTGGAAAGCCTTCTGAAACGGTGTATTCGCTGGAAGAATTAGACGATACGTATCACCTTTCGGGAGAATTTATTGGAAATCATTTGCTCCCGCGATTTTTCTCGGAAGATGATGGCATGCCAATCGTTTCTACCACCTACGCAGACTTCCAATTGTGGAGCAGCGGCACGATGGTTGGCGGCGTTTTGCAGCGAATTCCAAACACAAATTACATCGCTGCAGGTCCGATAGATAAAAAAGTCTATCAATTGATGATGAACTACGAAGGACCAAAAGTAATTCTAGGCTACATCGAGTCGATTTGTAATTTATATGAAAACGGATTGGATTTAGATCAAGAAGCAAAAGACAGCTTGCGTTTGGCGTTGTATTGCAGCGGATTACTTCCAAAAAAGAAACAAAAAGAATTAAAACAACGCTATCCAAATTTAGATATTTTAAGTTATTTCTCCGCAACACAAGCAGAAGCAATCGCCATTCAATTTAATCCGAATGAAGATGCTTTAACAGCTGTGCCAGGCTTGCATTTTATTGAAATTGTAGACGAAAACGGAAATTGGGTCAAAGAAGGCGAAGAAGGCGAATTGCTCATTACGCGATTGCACTGTAACAAATCGCCAATCATTCGCTATAAATTAGGCGATCGCGCCATCCGTTTGCCTATTCGTGAAGAAGAAGATTTAAAAACCTTTCAATTCGAATTTAGAGGTCGTAGCGGCGACGTCATTCACATTGAAGATCATCAGTTTTCTGCATTGAATACGTATGATTATGTAAAATTTCAACTAAAAACCTATCACAATATTGACTTGGATGATATCGCTTCTGTCACACAAATCACACATTACAGAGATCAGAAACTATTGTCCATTGTCGTTGCCACAGATTATTCAGGCTATTACGAATCAGTCTTACAGACAGGTTTAGGTAAAAAAGGTGTGCAATATTTGGTAAAAGATGCGCTCATGAAATCGATGGGATTATACAGTAAATCTTCCATCAAAAATGATTCTTTAGATCAAATCGGTTATACGTTTGAGATCAAATTTGTAAACACACATTCCGATGTCATTTACAAAACAGAATTAGGTAAAATTCCTTTCTACAAAGACATTCTCAATTCAAAATCATAATGTATGGAAACAACTACAAAACAACCTACAAGCATTACCGATTTTACCCAAGTGTTTGATACCGATTTGTTTGAAAAACATGCGCACATTATTGTGGACAAGCTTGAAAAATACTTATTGGAAAGTCAACAAGAAACCAAAGGAATGGATCTTAGAAAACCTGAAGAACTCCTTTCCGAAGTAGAAGCATTAATGACAACCGAACATGCCAACTCTGAAGAAACACTTAGCAACATCATCGATTTATACCTACAAACAGGCGTACAAGCGAATTCGCCAGGTTATATGGGACGACAGTTTTCTTCGGTGTTTCCACTGGCAAGTGTCTTTGATTTTATCAGTTCGATGTTGACACAACCGTCGTCTTTTTACGAAGCTGCACAATTGCCAAGTGTCGTTCGTGTGTACATGGCGAATGAACTCAATAAATATATTGGTTACAAAGAAGATGAATTTGACATGGTAACTACTTCTGGTGGTTCTTTGGCAAATTTGACAGCATTATTATCTGCTAGAAACCACTATTTTCCAACGTTTTGGGAAGAAGGCATCACAAGTATCAAACCTGATGAAATTCCAGCGATTGCTGTAAGCGAGGAAGCACATTACAGCATTATTCGTACGGTGGAAATGTTAGGTTTTAATAAAGATCAAATTGTAAAATTACCTGTCAATCACAAGCGACAAGTGGACATTGACAAAGTACAACCTGCACTAGATCAGGCAAAAAAAGATGGTTTCAAAGTATTTTGCATTGTCGCAAATGCCGCAACCACCGCAGTCGGTGCTTTTGATCCGATTGATGACTTGGCAACTGCAGCCGAACACAACGATTGTTGGTTACACATTGATGGCGCACATGGTGCAAGTTTTTTACTATCAGAAAAACATCGCGAAAAACTTCACGGCATTGAACGCGCTGATTCTATTACGTGGGATGCGCATAAAATGATGTTCATTCCAGGAACTTGTAGCATGTTGTTTTATAAAAGTAAACAGCGTAGTAAATTGGCATTTCGTCAGAATGCGAGTTATGTGTTTGAAAAAGAAGAAGATCAATACACAAAATTTGACGGCGCCAAGAAAAATATAGAATGTACCAAACGCCCAATGATCATGAATTTATGGGGAATTTGGACATTTTATGGACCAACAGTTTTTACCCAAAAAATTGACTATTTGTGTGATTTGGGCAGCAAGGCATATCAAGTGTTAACAAAAAATACCAATTTTGAATCCATTCATGAACCTGAGGCAAATATGCTTTGTTTTCGATACAAGCCAAAAGGTTTTAATCATAGTCAACTCAAAGACTTTCAATTACAAATCAGAAATCAAATCAAAGCCAATGGAAATTTCTTTATTTCCAAAGTGAATATTGACGGCGAACCTGCATTGCGCGTGGTTTTTATGAATCATAGAATCGAGTTGCATCACTTTGAGCAATTGCTTGAAGAAATTCAACACATTGGCAACAGTATACTAAATAAAAATATCCAAACTATGGAAGGCACCAATCAAATCTCCATACAAAAAGCGCCGATCAACGGTGCAAAAACTATTAAAAAGAAAGCGAAAAAAGTCAGTGCGAAAGCTATAAAAGCAGCGGAATTCGCCAAAAAACTGATTCCTGATTCTGAGTTTTCTCCAAATTTCGTTGACGAAGTAAAAAAGCAGCCAATGTTCTATGAGAAAATTAAAATGGTAGAACAAGAAAAAGGCATTCCATATTACAAAGTAGACTTTGACACGCAAGATGCATTGGTACTGCGACGCTTGCAACAACTCGTAAACAATCTGTTCTTAAATCCATTTTGGAAAGATCGATTGGAAAGCGCAGGCATTACCGAAACTCCATTGGATTTTGAAGCATGGCAGAACATTCCGCTCACGGATAAGGAAACTATGATTACTGCTTTTAACGGAAAACGCGAAGGAATGGTCGTTCCGTTTAGTGCAGGCGGATTTGAGATTGTGGCAAGTGGTGGAACAAGTTCGGGCGTTCCATTGGAAACCGTATACGAATTGCAAGAATTGCAAGATACCTACAGAATTGCAGGAGAATTTATGGGAAAATTTATTGCCGATAAATACTTCACCAAAAAAACACCAAAATGGATCATTACCACACTCGCAGACACACAAATGTGGAGCAGCGGAACCATGGTTGGTGGCGTATTGCAGAAAATTCCAAATACCAACTTTTTAGGTGCAGGTCCGTTGAGTTTAAAAGTATACGACCATATGATGTCGTACAAAGGCGATAAACTTATCATGTCGATTTCGTCGGCGATTGCAGGCTTGGCAGATTATGGAAAAGAAATCAGCGAAGAAAAACGCGCGAGTTTTATTTTGGCGATGTATGGCAGCGGATTGATGTCACAAAAGCAAGAAGCAGAATTAAAAGCTGTGTATCCAAATGTAGAATTGCTCAGTTATTTTGCGGCGACACAAGCAGAAACCATCGGTTTGCAATTAGATCATTCAAGCGATATTTTATCTGCTGTTCCAGGATTACATTTTATAGAAATTGTAGACGAAAATGGAAAATGGGTCAAGGAAGGCGAAGAAGGCGAATTGGTCGTGACACGTTTGCACAGCAATAAAGTTCCGAACATTCGCTACAAATTAGGCGACAGAGCGATTCGATTGAAACGAAATAATTCACGCGTACTCAAAACAGAACAGTTTTTATTTCAAGGACGCAGTGGCGATGTCATTCATATTACCGATTCGCATTTTTCTACAATTAAAGTCATGAGTAATTTGTTTCCAGCTTTGGATGCGATTGGCGTAGACATTTCCAATCAAGCATTGGAAATTCAGTTTCTAAATGACAGAGCCGATTGCAAATTGACCTTGTTAGTTTCTTCCGAAACACCAAAAGAATTATATCAACAAGTAAAGAATCAATCTAAAGAAAAAATCACGGAATTATTTATAGATGCTTTGGTGAAATCACTTCCAGTGTTTAACGCTTGGGAATCAAATGTAGCTTATATCACGAAAAGCAACTACACTTTTAAATTGAAAGTAGTTGACAAAGGATCGGATGCGATTTTTAGAACGCCATTAGGAAAAACTCCCTTAATAAGAGACCAATTTTAACCAGAAAAACCACAACAACATGAACGAACAAGTGAATATCATGATTATGGTCGATGCTATCCAAGCCCTGATCGATCAGCGTTTGGAAGGAAACTGTTTCATGGTAGACGATAGTCGTTTCTTTAGCAAGCAAAAAGGAACGCTGTATCTCGATACACAATGCATTCCGGGGCAGTTGATTCATTGGACTGTAAAAGCGGTCGATGTGCAAACGCCCGTAAGCATTAAGCAAATTTCGTTTGAGCCGTATCAGCAAATTTTTAATACCACAAATGTGGAGAATTTGGATGCGCTCGTTTGGAATGGAATTGTGCCATATTTGGGCAACAAACAAGCAACCTACACCTACAAAATTGTTTTACAGATTGGCAAAGGCAAAAAAAGTACGCTAGAAACCTTTACACCATCTTTAACCATTTTACCACCGTATTAATCTTAACCAACACATTATGAGTCAACAATTTGGAATTATGGTCATGATTGATGTAAAATCAGCGTTAAAAACACGCAACTTGCGGGATCATGCCTATTTAATTGATAATATGAAAGATTTTGGTTCGCAAAACGAAGGAACCAACAATCTCATTTCGAAAGTCAACGGAACGTACTGGGCAAATGGAAAGCAAGCGAGAGAAGAAGTGATGAATTGGTTAGCGATTGATATCAACGACATGCCACAAACCGTTCAAAAACCCTCCTACTATACCTATTTTAGAGCCAAAACGATTGAGAATTTTCTTAAGAAACATCTTACCGCGACGAGCAACACTGAGCAAGATGCAGCTGTTAAAGGGAAAAAGACCAAAGAGGCGAACACGCAATACGACCTCAAAGTGTCGCAACAAGGATTTAATAATGTGTTGGAGCAATTACAAGACATTACCAATGTAGCTGAAGGCGGACTGAAAACGAATACCGATTCTACCAAAAATATAGAATCCGATTGGCCATTGGTAAGCCTAACAGGACAGCTTGAAAGTGGTGATGTAAAAGCAATTCAAGAGGAAAATAATTATATCAATCTTCCGCCTGTATTGACCAATATTACGGGCGAAGCCGTGGATTTGGGTATCATTTATCCCGCCGAATACGGATCGCCAAATTTTATTACGCGTGGTTGGTATTGGTGTGCTACTGTAAATACAGCTAAAGCTGGAAAATACAGATATACCATGCACATTACTTTATTCGATTTGGACGTAAAAGACGATCAAATTTCATGGAAACCTGTACGAATGACATTGGATTCTCATATCCTCATTTCGAAAGATGCTATGCGCAATGGATTTACTGGAGCGGGCGATAGTTATTTGCCTATTTATTAATTAATACCATTTACAACTTGAAATGACTGTAATAAAATGCCCTTTTTTTCTTTCTTCTTCATTTAAAAAATAAACCGTAGCTAAGGCTATGCTTGATTTTTGAAACTCAAATAAAGAAAAAAATCATCATTTTCTTTTACAGTAATTTCAAATTATAACTGATATAAACATACACAAACTATGAATTATGTAAATATAAAAGCACTTGTTGACGTTGTCGCCGTGCTCTCAAACGATGAATTGGAAGGCAATATGTATTTGTTTGACACGAATAAATTGCAAGGTTCTACACAAGAAGGCACAATCAATTTGGAAAGTGCTGTCAAAAAGAACGATCAAGTATTGTGGAGCACGTATGGATTGGAAGTAGAATCCTATGTGAAAATCTGTGATATTACCGTAGATGAAACCTATTTGACCAAACCGAAAGCGGAATATTATGAAGGGACAAATATTCAATATTGGACTTCGACGGTGTTAAAAACACCAGAAAAGAACATTCCGTACAGCATTCAGTTTGAAGTTGGCGATCCAACGACGCTGTTTTCTACACAAAAAAGACCAAGCATTAAACCTGTAATCAACTAGAAATCATGAGTAAAGCACAAGAAATCCCATTAGGAGTTGTCAACGGAATTCAGTTGAATATTGTTACTACGATTGACTATAAAAGCATCATGCGCAGCGGTTATAAATCATTGAAGAACGCGGTATTTTTGACAGATAATAGCTTTGAAAGCACAGGAAAAGGCACACCCGATTTGGAAACGGTATGTACACAAGGACAGGTATTGAATTGGTTGATGTTTCCCATAAACATGGACGAATTTCACAATCCGTATGTATATTCTCCAACGATTCGCATTAGCAATATTGTTTTCTTGCAAGACAACGGCGAAGTGTATCGAGAGAAGATTTGCGAAAACTTACATTCCTACGGAAGTTTAGAAAAAGGTCGCCCGTATTTATGTCCGCCTGTATTTTTCTATTGGGCAGGAAGCGTCCGCGTGAATCTTCCTCCAGGACGTTACCGCTACCGTTTGATTTATGAAATAGACGACTACACCTCACCCGCACAGAAATACTATTTGAATTTGGATTCAGCGAGTTTATGTGTGGTGCCTTTGCAGAAGTCGTAGGGAAATGAAATTTAGATTTCTTTGAGAAAAGCAAATGACTACGATTCGTCTTTGCGAGCGACAGCGCGGCAATCTGTTTCTAAATAAAGTTGAAGTTTTTTTAGAATGAGATTGCCACGAATTTTCATTTCGCTATTACTCAAATGAAAAACTCTCGCAATGACAAATCATATAAATAATAATCTAAAAGCTTCACTAACTATTGTGGAGCTTTTTTTAATTGATAGACTCGCATTGTCACATCAAGCGCAGTCAAGATGCCTAAGATTTCAAAGTGTTCTTATGAACTACACTCGTTATCTATGATAATAACCAAACTTACGTTAAATAATATTTTAAAAAAGCTACCTAAAAAGTACCTGCTTCGTCCATCCAAACTAAGTGTTGAACTTGATTCAGTATC
>JBCCLS010000098.1:0-8706 GCA_039026835.1 Bacteroidota bacterium
AAAGCGTAGCGTATCTAAGATTACTTCACCAAAATTCCCTTTGTATTCATTAACGGAATTGGCTGAAATGCTTTGGTATTGATGGTATTTTTTCGAAAGACATATTTTTTATCATACATTTTATTTCCCTCAAAAAAAGTTACGCGAAATTCATTAGTAAGCGCAAAAACATCTTCCTGCAGCCACTCCGCTTTTGCATACGACTTTGCAGGCAATTTTTCCAGCTTATGACGCATTGTTGCCGTTTCTCGTTCCGCATCGTAGCCGCGTGAGACAATAAGAAGCATTTCTAAATCTACATCTTTGTCGTTGATAATGTATGCATTCCAATCGTTGGTTTTGTATATATCATTGTACTCTTGCACAACCGCCATGTACACGCCTTCCACTTTCGGAATTTCAATGTCTTTTTTCATCTTTTCGTGCTATTTTTAGTGGTCAGATGGAATTCGTCCATAATCATCTCGAGAAATATCAAGAGTTGGAATGACTCATTTCATCTGAGATTACAATGCAGATTTAAATTGCTCTAAGAAGCGTACATCATTTTCACTCAACAAACGAATGTCGCCAATTTGGTATAACAACATCGCAATACGATCAATTCCCACACCAAATGCAAAGCCAGAGTATTCGTCTGGATCAATGTTACAATTGGTCAACACATTCGGATCAACCATACCGCAACCTCCAATTTCTAACCAACCTGTGCCTTTGGTAATTTTATAATCCGTTTCAGTGTCCAATCCCCAATACACATCAATTTCAGCGCTTGGCTCTGTGAATGGGAAGTAGGATGGACGCAGACGAATTTTTGACTTGCCAAACATTTCTTTGGTGAAATGCTGTAGCGTTTGTTTTAAATCTGCGAAGCTTACTTCTTTGTCAATATACAATCCTTCCACTTGATGGAAAAAGCAGTGAGAACGTGCCGAAATCGCCTCATTGCGATAGACTCTTCCTGGAGAAATAGTACGAATTGGCGGTTTGTTATTCTCCATATAACGTACCTGTACCGAACTTGTATGTGTACGCAATAAAATATCTGGATTGGTTTGAATAAAAAACGTATCCTGCATATCGCGTGCTGGATGGTACTCCGGAAGATTTAGCGCAGTAAAGTTATGCCAGTCATCTTCAATTTCAGGACCATCAGACACATCAAATCCGATGCGAGCGAAAATATCTGTAATTTGATTTTTTACCAAAGATATTGGGTGACGCGCTCCGATTTCAATCGGTTGTGCCGGACGTGTTAAATCGCCATATACACCTTTTTCTTCGGCGTTATTTTCCAAAGCTTCTTTCAGTGCGTTCACCTTTTCTTGAGCAATTGTCTTTAACTTATTGATCGTTTGCCCAAATTCTTTCTTTTGTTCGTTGGGAACATTTTTAAATTCAGCAAAAAAATCGTTTAACAATCCTTTTTTACCTAAATATTTAATTCTGAAGTTTTCAATGTCTTCTTTTACTTGTGTTGTAAAATTTTCAACTTCCGCAATATGTTCCTTGATCTTATCTATCATGACGATATGTTGATTTAGCTTGCAAATTTAGAAAAAACTAGCTTATTCAATAAATTCCTTCTCTAAAAAGTAATTCACGATGGCTTCTTTCATCAACACACTTTGTTCGCCTGCTTTGAGTGTTGGTAATTGTTCTTTAAACGTATAATGCGGCCAACCATCTTCATCAAAATAATCAAACTCGTAGTAGCCATACGGTTCCAACAGGCGACAAATAGCGATGTGCATTAAATTTACTTTGTCATCTTTTTTAAACGTACGATGAATTTGTCCTAGCTCCTGCACGCCAATCAGATAAATAATAGCGTCCAAGTCAAGCGTATCACCTTCTGCAAATTGAAGGGTAAGCTTTTCCACTACGGTATTCCATCGTTGCTTCAATAGTTCGTCTCTTGCCATGTGTTTTCTTTTCCGCTGCAAAGGTACATAATGGTTGGGGTTCTGTATCTATTTCTTACAGAAACTTATAGCTGAGGTAACATTTAAACAGATGAGCGACTTTTCTAGCATTTCAGCTGTCACACTGTAACAGGACACAATAAATTGTTACAAATAGTTGTTTTATATTTGTTAAAACCTTGGTACTTATGAATTTTATTGACATCATTTTAGGCGGCGCAATTGTGGGTGGTTTTGCGCGTGGACTTATGAAAGGACTTTTTCTAGAAGTGGCCTCACTCGTAGGATTGATCGTAGGATTGTACGGCGCAATTCACTTTTCGTATTTTGCAGGTGACTTTTTGGTAGAGAATTTCCCGTCTTGGGAGGAGAATTATGTCAATTTAGCTGCATTTGCCATTACTTTTATTGTAATTTTAATAGCAGTAACTATGGCAGGAAAGTTATTGACGAAAGTTGCTGATTTTGCTTCGCTTGGCATTTTGAATAAAATTTTAGGTGGCGCTTTTGGCGGATTGAAAATGGCAGTCATTGTAGGTGCAGCTTTGGTATTTTTTGAAAATGCAAATAATACAATGCAATTTGTGGAAGAAGATAAGATTGCGGAATCCAAACTATATGCACCTGTAAAGGATGTTGGCGGATTTGTATTTGCGTATGTTTTGGAAGAAACCGATCAAAATGGTACCTTAGATACATTCAAAACCGATACTGCGCAACAATTAAGAGAAAAAAGAGCGCAAGAAAACGATCTGCAAGAGATCGAAGAAAACGAAAATTAAATTATGTGTGAACTTTGTGGCGATCCGAATATTCAACATTTCTTTGGTGAACAACCAACGATGAAGCCGTTGAAGATGAAGCTCAAAACAATTACACTAAAAAATAGGCGCAAAAAAGTAACAAAACCTCTCAAGTAGCTACCTATACACCAAAATTATCTTTTTTATTTATGTGTGAACAGTGCGCTGGCTTTTTAACAGAACGTTTTTTTTCTAAAGAAGATTTTGCTGCCTTTGAAAAAGCTTTTGAAAAAAAGCTACTCGACGGCACTTTTATTCGTATTATACAACCCAATCAACTTGCACAAAACACGGAAGAAACTACATTTCAATGTACACATTGTGGCACCGAATGGGTATTGTCTGCTCCAGATTTTGAAGAGGGCTGGCAAGGGTATTTTTTACCAAACGATCAACTGGCAACATATGCAGAATACGAAGAAGCGCCACAAAACAATACTAGTTTTGGTAATGGCACATTTCAAACTACATTAAAAGGTGGACAAAGAGGTTGCTTTTTTTGTTTAGGTCTTTTTGTAGCCATCATCGCACTGATTATTTACATCATTTACAGTGTCTTCGATTTTATTTTAGGGTTGTTTTTTTAAGTTGCTACTTCGGTCGTAAAGAAAAAATAAGCTGCAAATATGCTTTCATGTAAAATCTTTTACCTATTTTTCTGTACGATTTTTTAATAGAAAATCGGATCCATATTTACGTAACCTTGTTTTTGAAAACAGCAACAACTAGGATTGCGTGTACTTAATTTAAAAACCGAAATACAATATGAAGAAAACAATGTTATTCGCAATCGCACTTGTATCATTTTTTATGGTAAGCTGTGGTGGCTCTATCGAAAGTGATGCACAAAGAATTGTAGATTTACAGTGCAAAGCGAAAAAATTACAAGAAAATGCAACTGCTGGCGATTTATCTATTATTGAGCAAAGTGGAGAAATTATTAAAGAAGTACAAGCGTTAGTTGCTGAATTTCAAGAAAAATACAAGTCTAAAGAAGACGAAGAAAAGTTCAAAGTAGCGCTAGAAAAAGCGATGAAAAACTCGGACTGCAACTAAGAATTGTAAATTTTAAAAAAATATACGAACCTGTCAAAAATAACACGTTGGCAGGTTTTTATCTATTGTCAAGTGATGATACTACATCCTTTACATTTTCTTTGATCCACTGCAAACATGCATCAAAACTATCAAAACAGTCTTCTTCAGGAATCAATTCTGGAATGATATCAATACGTTCCATCATATAACGCGGTTGTGCCGGAATGTCTACAAAAAGTACTTTGCAGTCAGCACTTTTTAGATCGACTAAAATATCTTCCAAAGTATACAATCCTGATTGATCTAAATATTGCATTCGTTCCATACGCATGATCACTGTTTTTGCAGTTTCTGGCAATTGTTTCGACAGCGCTTGTATTTCACTGGTAGAACCAAAAAATAACGGTCCTTTTATGTGTTTTATAAAAACTTCTTCTTTTAAATCTTCTGGGAAATCAATTTCATCGTCCCAAGCTTCTTCTCGTAATGTTTTAATATCGGAACCTTTGGCGGTAATGTCACCAATTTTTTTCATAAACATAAGCGATGCAATGATCAATCCAATACCTACCGCATAAATTAAATCCCAAAATGTTGACAATGCCAATACAGTCAACATGATTACTACTTCGGAACTAAATTTTACCGGTCCTAATTTGATATCTTTTGGCAAACTTGGTATGGCTTTCAATCCTTTGTAATCCATCACACCAATTCCTACTGTAATTAAAATTCCCGCCAATACTGCTGCTGGAATTTGGGAAGCCACAGGTCCTAACGCTAATAAAATAACTAGCAATAAAACACCTGCAATCATTCCTGATAAACGTGTTTTTCCTCCAGAACTTATGTTTACTACGGTACGAATGGTAGCACCAGCACCTGGAATTCCCCCAAAAATGGCTCCAATCGAGTTTCCAATTCCTTGTCCGACCAATTCTTTATTAGGTTTGTGTTTTGTTTTGGTCATGTTATCCGCAACCACGCTTGTCAACAAAGAATCAATCGCTCCTAAAAGTGCCAAAGTGAGTGCTGTGAAAAAATAGGGCGTAATGTTCGCAAAGCTAAATTCAGTGAAGATTTCCATTCGTGGCATAGGAAAATTACCTGGAATTTCCTCAATCGGTTTGTAATGCAAGCCAAATCCATATGCAATTCCCGACATTACAATAAGCGCGACTAAGGTACTGGGCACCGCTTTGGTGATTCGCTTAAAACCATAAATAATAAAAATAGTGCCCAACGCAAGGATGACTTCTAGCCAAAGTGATTTTTTCTTTGTAGTGTTCTCACTGCTTTTCACAAAACTGTATTCTTCAGGATTTTTGAGTTCTTCCACTAGTTTAGTGACTGCTCGTGGCAATACACGTAAAGCACCAATAACTCCCGACGCGTTGTTTTTTGCCAGCGTTTGTGATTCTTTTAAAATCTGTGCCTCTTTGATATCCTTACCGCGTTTTGCGGTTTCTTCAAAGTTTTCCAAGACCAACAAACCTTCTTTTTGCTCTTGTTGTAGGATATCTCGTAAAATGACCTGTTCTGCCTGCGCTTTGAATTCTGCAACATAGGCTGCATCATTTTTGGCGTAATATCCTAATGACGGTACTAGTTGCGTGATTAAAATAATAACTCCAATTGCCGTCATAAATCCAGAAACTACGGGATAGGGAATGTACTTTATGTAAGCGCCCAAACCGATAGCACCCAAACCAATTTGCAGTAAACCAGACAATAGAAAAACGGTCAAAATTGCTGGCAATGCTTTGTCTACATCGCCTCCGTTAGCGGCAACAATTCCCGCAATAATTACCATACTTACAGCAGTCATTGGAGCGGTTGGTCCTGAAATTTGTGTGTTGGTTCCGCCAAATAATGCAGCAAAAAATCCGATAAAGATGGCTCCGTACAATCCTGCACTCGGCCCTAATCCTGAAGAAACTCCAAATGCCAATGCCAATGGCAAGGCCACAATTCCTGCGGTAATTCCACCAAACGCATCACCTTTGATGTTAGAGAAAAGGTTTTTCATCTTTTAGTTAGTATGGTTGTACGTTGAACCAGATGAAATTCGCTATACATACATTGTTCTTGAAAACAGATACTAGCAGTAGCGTTTCATGATGGTTATGTATTTAGTTTACAATAAATAGAGCAGTAAACTAAGGTGCAAAAATACGGATTCAGAACGAAATTTAACTACAATTCATTGACGTCTTCTGCAATAATCCAACCTATTTTTCCGTCGATGAGCTGAATCTTTTTCCAATTATTTACAGTGTCAAGCACTTGTACTTTGGTTCCTTCATGCAACACAAATACTTCATCACTGCGCAGATTTGGTTCAGATTTTACAGCAGTTTCCTTCGCAAAAACAATGGCAGGACGATCTGCTTTTGCTTTTCCATATTGCTGATAAGCAATGGCAACAGTTCCTAAAATAAAGAGAAATGCAATAAAGCTCACAAGAAAGTAGATGCGCTTTTTAAGTGTTTGATACGAGAATTGATACAACAAAAATGAAATCACACATAAAAATCCAAAAATAACCGCAATCCAAGCCCATTGGTTATAGCTAAACATGCCCGTAATTCCATTGACAAATTTGGAAAGCTGGGTCTTTGGTAACGGTTCAATGGCATCAATCGTCATGTTTTTGGCAAATGCCAAATTGTTCAGAATGTCTTCGTCTTTTGGTGAAAGTTGCAAGGCTTTTTCAAAATAGTAAATGCTCGGACCTATTTCGTTGCTTTTGTAATACGCATTTCCCAGATTGTAATAAATCTCAGCAGAATGTTTCCCTGTTTCTAAAATAGATTTGTATTGCGTGATGGCTTCTGGAAAATTTCCGTCATTGTAGGCTTTATTGGCTGTTTCAAACAATGCTGTATTCGTATCTTGTCCAACTACTAGCAAACTACTAGAAATGAACACAAGGAGCAAGTATGTAAGCTTAGTTTTCATTTCTTTACCTGTTTATTTGTTTATCAATTTGCGAAATGGTTTGTACCGATTTCTCATAATCTTTGTTGATAGCTACGTTTGAAGCTGGTGTATAGCGCGCAAATTCACAGCTTTCCAATAAGGCAATAAAATCGTGTATAGTATCTTCTTGAACCTTGCGTTCTGTTAAGAGTTGGCGAATTTTTTCCTTGCTAAATTCAGAGGTTTCTATGCTTAATTTTGCACGCAAATAGTTATGCAGCGCTCTTTCCAACACTTCGTAAAACGCTTCTTTGTCGTTGAGTTTCTTCTTTGCTTCTGATAAGTATTTCTTTGCCAAACGATTTGCAGTACGTGTTTTGTTTCCTTGTACATCATTGTCATACGCTCTCTTTTTGCGGCGCACAATTAAAATGATTGGAATAAACAAAAACGGACCTAATAACAAACCATAAAACAAATTGGATTTGAAGAAATCTGAAGTTTCAACAGCCACCAAATTGGCATTTGTTTTCAGGAATCTAAACTGTGAACCTGTGGTCGTAATTAATTGTTTTTGGGTAGCGTTTTGATTGTTGGTGTTATCTGCCGTAACATTATTTACCGGACCTTCTATGACATCAATTACAATTTCGTCTGAGCGTAAGGTTTTGTATGTTTTGTCAGAAGGATCAAAATACGAGAAGGTAACACTTGGAATTGGATATTTTCCCTTGTATTGCGGCACAACAGTGTAGCTGTCTGATATTTTTCCTTGCATTCCAGAAATTCGTGTCGTTACTCGTTCCGAGAATTCAGGTTCGTATACTTCTAATGAACTTGGTAATTTCAACTTTGGCAACTCAAATAACTTCAAATTTCCTTTTCCAGAAACTTCTATTTTTGCCTGAAGCGACTCCGTAGCATTTAATGATTTTTTACTTGTGGTTACCTGGAAATCAAAATCTCCAACAGCTCCTGAGAAATTTTCAGGTTTGCCAACTTCCGGCAATGCTTTTACATTTATAGTTCTACGTGCAGAAGAAATTGTTTTGTGTACCGTTTCGTAACGACGACCAAACACATCTCTTCGATTCGTAGGTACGGAAACTTGCAAGTCAATTGAGAAAGGTTCTAATACTTGCTTCCCTGTTTTTTGTGGGTATAATACGAAGCGCTTTAAAGTTACATACGAATAAGGTTCTCCTTTGTAAGTTGTGCGCTCTGCACGCATTTGTGTTTGTATATTTTGACTCCAGAAATTATTGAATGTTGGTTTTCCCAATTCTCGATAATCATTCACATTGATTCCTTGCTTTACATACAATTTATAGGAAACGGTTACGGGCTCGTTTAAGTACGGATTTCCCTTGGAAACTTCGGTGACTAAATGTAAACCTTCCGAAATTACATACTCCGAATTGTTGCCGTTTTTGGGTTTGTCAATCGCTTTGGTGACTGTGACTTTTACAGGCAAGGTTTTATAAGTTTGTCCATCAATTTCAACTTTAGCTTGTTTGATGGTAAAGGTTCCTTCGGCTGTAGGTTGTAAGAAATACGTATATGTTTTTGAAAACGAACGCTGTCCGTTATTCCACACATGACTCATAGACTGAATAGGTCCACCTACGACACGAAAACCTGAAAAGCTTGGTGCTGTAAAATTATCACCGTCTCTGTCCATTTCAAAGTCAACTTTTAAACGTTCATTTACGCCAAGCTTCTTTTTGCTTACTTTGGTTTCAAAAGTAACTTGTGCGTGTAAGATGCCTGCGAAGAACAGGAGAATAAATGTTGATATATAAATTTTTATTTTCACACGTTTAAATATTAGTAATCAACGGAATGAGTTTTATGTAATTCTTTCAATTTATATGTAAATAATCTTTTTTTCAAAAGCATATAATAGTTCATTTTTGCTTCTATTTTTCATTTTCTTTGCTCGCCCAAAGAAAAGAAACAAAAGAAAGGGCGCTTTTCCAGAGGTGTTTTTAGTTTTTCTTTTTTGGAGAAAAACTAAA
>JBCCLS010000099.1:0-8705 GCA_039026835.1 Bacteroidota bacterium
AAGAAATCGTTCGCAGAGAAAAATTGTCAAAATTACGCGAACTCGGCATTAACCCGTATCCAGCAAATTTGTATCCTGTAAATCACACTTCAAAACAGGTAAAGGAAACATTTGCAGAAGGTAAACAGGTGATAATTGCAGGAAGATTGATGTCGCGCCGTATTCAAGGTTCGGCTTCTTTTGCAGAATTACAAGATGCTGAAGGAAGAATCCAAGTGTATTTTAATAGAGATGAAATTTGTCCGGGAGACGATAAATCACAGTACAATGATGTCTACAAAAAATTGTTAGACATCGGAGATTTTATTGGGATTGAGGGTGAATTATTCACGACAAAAGTGGGTGAAAAAACTGTGATGGTGAAAAACTTTACCGTATTAAGCAAAGCCTTGCGTCCATTGCCACAACCAAGAACCGACAGTGATGGAAAAGTGCATGATGCATTTACCGATCCTGAACAACGCTATCGTCAGCGTTATGCGGATTTAGTCGTGAATCCACATGTGAAAGAAATTTTCGTAAAGCGTACCAAATTGTTCAACGCAATGCGTAACTTCTTTAATGAAGCTGGTTATTTTGAGGTAGAAACACCAATTTTACAACCCATTCCAGGTGGTGCTGCGGCACGTCCATTTATTACGCATCATAATTCGTTAAATATTCCTTTGTATATGCGAATTGCGAATGAATTGTATTTGAAGCGATTGATTGTTGGTGGATTTGACGGTGTGTATGAATTCTCGAAAAACTTCCGCAACGAAGGAATGGATCGTACGCACAATCCAGAGTTTACGGCGATGGAAATTTATGTCGCGTACAAAGATTACAACTGGATGATGGAATTCACAGAAAAGTTATTGGAACACTGTGCCATTGCCGTAAATGGAACGACAGCAGCTACTTTTGGCGAACACAATATTGACTTTAAAGCACCATACAAGCGTGTCACAATGACACAATCGATCATAGATTTCACTGGATTTGACATTACTGGAAAATCTGAAGAAGAACTACGCGAAGCTGCCAAAGGCATGGGCATTGACGTTGATGAAACCATGGGGAAAGGCAAATTGATTGACGAAATTTTCGGTGAAAAATGCGAAGGCAATTATATTGAACCAACTTTCATCACAGATTATCCAAAAGAGATGAGTCCGTTGTGTAAAGAACACCGTGACAATCCAGAATTAACAGAACGCTTTGAATTAATGGTATGTGGTAAAGAAATTGCCAATGCGTATTCGGAGTTGAACGATCCTATTGATCAGCGCGAACGCTTTGAAGCGCAGCTGAAACTTTCTGAAAAAGGTGATGACGAAGCCATGTTTATTGACAATGATTTTATCCGTGCTTTAGAATATGGAATGCCACCAACGTCTGGTTTGGGCATCGGAATGGATCGTTTGATCATGTATTTGACAAATAATGCGTCTATCCAAGAAGTATTGTTCTTTCCACAAATGAAGCCTGAGCGTAAGCAAGTTGCGTTGACAGATGAAGCAAAAGTAGTTTTAGAATTGTTAAAAAAAGCAGAACGATTACTATTAGCAGATTTAAAAGCACAAGCAGGATTATCCAACAAAAAATGGGATAAGTCTATCAAAGAATTGACAAAAAACAGTCTTGCTAAAGTGGAGAAAAACGAGGATGGACTTTTTGTGGAACTTGCGTAGTGTAGCGCAATTATCATACACATAAAAGAGGCTGTCTAAAAAGTTGATTTGAACAAACATATATGAATAATCTAATTCAGTTTGACCAAATCCGTATCTTTTTAGACAGCCTCTTTTTATATTTTTTATAAACTTAATCTACCCTGAACGAAAAAACAGATGACAGTGCACTTAAGCCATTTACGTCATACGTTTTTACACGCCAATAATAGACATTCCCAGCCGAAACATTAATATTCAAATTTCCTACCTGTGGAGATACTACAGTGCCGTTTGTCAATGATACAGGTAAAGAAGTATCTACAAAAATTTCTTGTCGGTCAAAATCAGCACCAAAACCAATAATTGCCCAGTCTAAGTTAACTGTGGTTACATCTTTAAAATTAAAACCGTTGGTGGGTGAGATCAATTCTGCTGGACTTGGTGTGTATCTAAATGAAAGCTCTTCTCCAATAGTCGTAAAACTCCACTCTTCGCTAGGTGTAGTATTGGTTGTAGTATCTGACTTGGAAATAACATACCAAGAGTATGAGCTTTCTTTATCCAAGTCAATTGTAATTTGTGTAGTGTCTAACGAAAATTCTGTTATTAGATCATCGCCATCTTTTTTTAACACAAGTTCATATCGATCTGCATTTGCCGCCGCTGTCCAAGAAAAAACAATAGAAATTTGGTCATTAATAGCTGAATCACCATCTACGCAAGATTGCGAATTGGCTGGCATAAGTAAGGTTGCCTCGAGTGGATCCAAATTAGTTGGTTCTTCTACTGTAGGTGTTTCTTCATTATTACATGATGCAATTACTAGTGCTAAGAGCAGTACCAAGAATCTATTTTTTATAAAATGTATCTTCATTATTTCGCTAGTCTTAATTAATGGTGATATCATATTCCACAACAGAATTAGGATATGGTATTGCTTGAATTTTTAATGTATAATTCCCTGGTGCAAGTCCTTCAAAAGATGTCAATGATGCAAAATCGATAGTCCCGATACCTACGAGTTCCGCCCTATATGTCGTACTTATATCTGGCTCAAAAACATTAACGCCAATTATTCCATTATTGCTTGAATCACATGTATCAGAGTCTTTAATTTTCACTTTGAAATACAGCGCATCTAACACAAAGGAATCACATCCATGAATGTCCACAACTTGATCTGGTGCGGTAGTATTACAATTATCATTTTCATTCAATACACCGTCGTTATCCAGATCTTCATCACAGGCATCACCTACACCATCTCCATCAAAATCGAGTTGGTCTGGATTTGAAATACCAGGACAATTGTCTGTAATAACAATCCGATCTAAAAAGATTCTACTTGGAACATTGTATGTAATGGTAAGCGAAGTAACTCCTTCAAAGCCTAAAAAAAATTCCCCACAACTCACAGCACTATAAGTTTGTCCTTGTACATCAGTCGTAAATGTAAAAGGCTCCGTAGTAATATTATCATTATACGCAAGAACCCCAATACTCCTAACAAAAACAGTTTGGTCAAAGGTAATTGTTAAATCATTGGATGAGTGCGCGCCATGAATATCAGAACACAGGCTACCTTCACTCATGACGCCACATTGTGGTACAGGTCCCCAATCTACAAAACCAGGTGTTGCTAGTGGATTACTAGTACTGATCGATGTAATTGTAACACCGCCACTAGTGACTGGATGAAAGTCTCCCCAATCCTCATGATAAAAGGAAAAAACTTGACCATTACTAACAGTAATTGCCAAGAAGAAAGCGAATACTATAAATTTAATTTTCAAAATAATTCATGTTTGTTACAATTAAGTAATTTTAACAGTAATTACCAAACTTTGCGATAAAATATGACGCGTTTTCATCTTTTTTTACAATGTTTTACTACAGTATTGCATTACTTGTAATTTTTTTAAACCTAATCAAAACATTATTTACAACAATTAGAATTTAACTCAAATTCAGAGCCATTAGGTGTTTTACACAATAAAAAAAGGGAACATACACCTGCTAAATTTAGTAGCTATACCCCTACAAACCGCTATTTTTATTTGCCACATTTGTACTTGTATCGATGCATGGCGTACACCGAAAAGCCCAATAGTAATAAGAGTAGGTAAATTAAAAATAATAAAATGGTTTCATTTAAAGAATTGACAATTTGGTTTGACCCAACTAAAGGAAGAAAACAGACAGAAAAAGCAACCGCTGTTTTTAACTCCAAAGTAAAAACAGCTGAGGTTGCTTTAAAAGGTTTCCATATAGGTTTTACTGATGGAGATCGTTATATTTATCAGCAAGAAATTGATTTGGATATTCTAAAGATTGAGAATAATACAGTAACTGTTTCTGCTGATTTCTTGTTAAGAGACAACAGTGGTAAAATAGACGATAGTTTTAAAGGATTCATACAATGTATTGTTATTGCAAATACCTAATGGCAAAAGCAACTACAACAGTATTCAATTGCGATTACATAATATTTTTAAAGGAACTGTATGCTTTGCAGTTCCTTTTTATTTTGTGTTATAGTGAATCTTTCGGATGTGTTTTTCTTTTAATACATTTCCGTAAAATATTTGCTTTTCAATCCAATTTCCGAACGAATCATACGTATAGGTCCATTTGTAACGAAAAACATTATTGATGTACATTTCTTCTTTTGCTAGCAATCCATAATTGTAGGTGTATACTGTTTTAATGTCTTCTATCACTTCTTCAATAACATGCGTTTCTTGGTTTCTAAACTTTCGCACTTCCGCTTGTTGCTGTTCATTGGTTTCGTTCATTTGCAACTGCAATAGATCACAATCTGTTTGAGTTCTTGTTTTTTTATCGTCGTAATCAATGGTACAATACGAGGTACTTCCATCCTCATAATAGGTATCTATTTTTAAAATATCACCTTCGTGATCTAGTGTGTATACTTCAAACGAATTCAAATCGTCTAGTTGACTATAAACTGTTTCATGTTTTTCAACTTCGTCGCCGTTGTAGGTAAGTTGCATCGTCCCTGAATAAGAGTTTATAATTTCTATGATACAATTTTCATCGTCGTAGACATAAGTTATCTTGCCAGTTATCTGTGAATTTGGATCTCTTGTAATGCTTTCTATAATGGTACCACGGTAAAACTTTTCAGTAATACTGTAGCCGAGTTTGTCTCCGGCTTCAATCTTTAGAAGTTCATTGGCTGCAACAACACCGTAATAAAATGTTGTTACACTTTGTATGGCAGCGCTATTTTGATAGGATGGAATCGGCATCAGGCTTTTTTGGAAATTTTGTCCCAAAACTGGCACTGAAATTAACAGGAAAAGAAAAGTATAGATACGCATTGTGACTAGTTCTGTTTTAAAAATACTATTATTTTTAGGATTGATCTGAAAAGAGTTTTATCTTTTGTGTGGAATTAATTGAATTAGACACGATGAAACGTTCAAGACGTTCGGAATATGATAAAAAAAGAAATCGCTCCAAGAAACATTCAGAGCGAAAGTTTACGTATGCAAAAAAGGAAACCGAAACTCACAAAAGTGTCACAAAGAAACTAACTACCAAAGAATCTTCGCGCAAAGCAACCGAAAAGAAAAAAATTGCAAATACTGCTCAAAAAGAGCCAATTTCGACAGCAACATTTACACAAAAAACGGCTTCAATTCATCCTATAGATTACGAAGTATTTTCAAAGAACGACAAGAAATATAGACAACGTACGTCATTTCGTAGAAAACGCAGCATCCTTTCACGCTTTAAATGGCCACTGATTATTATTGCTATTTTTGTTACCGTTAATTTGATTATGAAACTGATACATTCAGAAGTGACTGCACTGAAAACGAGTAAAGTTACCGTCTATGAAGAAACAGAGGAAGTGGAAGTAGACGATGAAGTATACGAACTTGATACTTCAGAATCATTTTATGAGCGAGAGCGCAGACTTAAGTTTGAACGCATGCTCCGTACCGATGCTTCCGTATTGATTGTAGGGACCAATGTTAAATTGATTCCCAAAAGAGTTACAAAAGATTTTGTAAAACGTGTTCTTCCTAATGTTACCGTACAATTGCCGAAAGTATTTACACAATACAACACAAATGCATTTCCAAAACTTGTGACATTGGCGAAAGATTCTATCAAATATTTTTTCCACGAAAGTGAAAAAATCATACCTAGCAAAACTATGTATCAACAATGGAGAACGCACCGAGACTCCTACATTAATGACGATACAAATGATTATTTTTATGATGAATATCTCAGTAAAAACAGGGAAAATAATAGTATGGATATGAACTCTTCCTATATTTATAAGGGATTTGTATTGTATGGCGCTGCTATTTTGATAGAACATAACAATCGCTATCATTATTTTCAATACATGGAAAAGAAAGCGTTGGATGACAAACCCCACTATAAAGAAGTGCGAAAAAAATTAAATACCTACCTAAAAATTGAGATTCCAGATGCATAAGTAATTCTATTTGTGTATTTTCGTTACACCTCACACCTAAAACATATTTAAAACAATACATACGTGAAACGTTCAAGACGTTCGGAATACGACAGAAAAAAAAATCGCCCAGAGAAACATTCGGAGCGAAAATTTACCAACAAAGAATCCACAGAAGCATCAGGTTCAACAGCATCTGACGTTCCTAAATCTATTGCAGCTTCTAGTATGGAAGATACAGCACCTTCCACTACAAGCACTACGCCTGTTAGACCTAAAAGTGTGGTTCCGATTGTAAATGAAACGAGGAAATCTGCTTATGGCGAAGCACTTGAAAAGAAATCGAGTTACTCCGGACTAAAAATTGTTTTAGTCATTGCAGTTGCCATATTTTCTATTGTCCGACTCGTTTATAGTTTAAATAAATTAGACAAACCCGATAGCGTTGCCAAACAACAAAAAAGTTTGAAAAAAGCACGTCGTACTTTGGAACGTTCCTTTTCGAATTCAAATTCGAATGTAAAAGTAACGGATTTTATAGTTGGCAAAAACGTGCCGATTCGAGAGATTATGCAGCTCAGAAAAGATTCGGTATTTCCAATTATTGATCATGTCAATGTACGTTTGTTTGAAAGATTTCACATTTTTGATGCAACAACGTATGAAAACACCGAAATTTTAGCCAAATTTTCTAAGTATTACTTTTTGTATGATCGTGTGGATGCGTCACCTATTGTGAATATGGGCGATCAGTGGGTAACTCTTCGAAACGCAATAGCTAATGGTGCCGCATCGAATATTATTTCACAAGAAAAAACAAAAGAATACAACTTTAAAGGCATGCAAATTGAAGAGCACGATTTTAAAGTATTGTATGGAAATGGACAATTGCACGGTGTTGCTACTTTGATTGAACATGATGGCAAACGACATTTTTTTCAATTCGTTTCTAAAGAAAAAAACGGCACGTATTTTAGGCGTTCATATTTGAGAAGGTATTTGAATTATTATTTGAAGATTAAGTAGTTTTTAGACTTGGTTTGCTGTTAGAATTTTGGTCACGCTTTGCTTTAGAATTAGCTTCGCTCTTGGTATTTTGGTATGTTAGTTTGTGAGTGTTTTTGAACCAAATTGACACATTGGTACATTTTCAAATTTTCAAATTGAATATTGGTCACGCTTTGCTTTGGTATTTTGGTTTTTGTACTGAATATACTTTTGTCTATTTGATTTCTGTGAAATTTTGCAATGACGTTTCAAATTTTATGCAATCTTTACCAAATCCAATGTGGTTGTGTACAAATCGGTTTTTTGCATTTTCGCCTTGAGCCACGCATAAAAACTCATTACAAAAATATCTTCTTCCACGCGTCCTTTCCACTGAAAAGATTGTTCCACTGCTTGCAAAAATGCATTAGAAGTTACTGTTTCGGGAGCGTTGTAGTATTGTTTTATAAATTTTAAAAAAGTAATCACACGATCGTCGCCAGACTTTCGCAAAAACGGATAGTATTTGCGTTGAAAACTGGTAAAGCGCGAATCTACATAGGAAATATTGCCCAATTCGATATGTAGTAACAATTCTACCAAGTTCTTTTTCATTACCCATTCGACACCTGCTTTTTCCTCGTACCATTTGTCTGTATGATAAAATTTTGAGAAGACTTGCTGTGCTTTTTTGAATTCACCTTGTTGAAAATAACAAACAATCAGACTCAAATGTATGTCCAACATGGTTTCTAAATCATACTTTTTAATGTGTACCAATTCTTCCAATAGTGCAATCGCTTTTTCTGAATTGCCAGAATAGTTATAATTCAACGCCAACAAACACTGATAGGACAACAATGCACCTTTAAAATAGCGCTGTTTTTGCTGTTCCATTTGTTGTCGCATCTCCGCTAAATATGCCAAACTCTGCTCAAATTCTTTCTTTCTGAAAAAAATATTGGCGATTAGGTATAATACTTTGATGTGATAAAATAAGTGCTTGTCACTTTGTTTCAATCGGTTGGAAATGTCTTTGTAATTCTCAATCAAGAAAGGTTCAATCGCGAAATATGCTCTAGTTACGGAAGCCACTGAATTGATAATTTGCGCCAATTGATACAAGGATTTGTACGACAATCCAATTTCTGTTGAAATTTGAAAGCGTTCATACGTTTCCTGTACTAATGTTTGCAACGAGTTGATTTGACCTTTACGAAGTACACTTTGCAACTGTTTTTGAATAACCGCGTACGCCATGTTTAATTTTTCTTCCTGTAAAAAATCGCGATGATTGGCGGTACATTTTTCAATCAACACTTCTAATGATGGAGCATGATTTGTTTTGTGTGCATATTGAATTTGCGTGTGATAGACTTCATTCAGCAAGGAAAAATGCAAAATATCACGGGCTTTCTTTTCTGCTTTTTCTAAGATTTTAAATGCGGTTTTGTATTGTTTTTGTAACAGTAAATTTCGTGCGACTAAAATTCGTTTGGTAATTTCCAATTCGATTGAAACTTCATGCGTTAAACTTTGGGTCGCCATAAAATCGACAAGCGAACTCCACAGACGTTTCCGCAATCCGTGATAGGCTGTTTTGT
>JBCCLS010000100.1:0-8675 GCA_039026835.1 Bacteroidota bacterium
CCCCGAATAGCTACTATTCGAGGCTTTTTTTTGTGGTTTTTAACAAGAGAATAGACACGATAAAATAGCTTGTGTATTGCATAACGGATTGTTAGAACCGTTACCTGTACCGCAGCCATTACTTCCAGGACAATTTTCTGAGATAATACAGCCTTCAATTGGGCCTGTTAGAATACATCCTGGTGCAGTGGACTCGCCTCCAGTTCCTCCTGTAGCACTTAATGTATTAAGTTCAGCAATTCTTGATTTTGTTAAGCTTAGTTTGTTTAATCCTAATTTCTGTTTTTTCATAATTAAATTTTTTATGGTTACTAAAAAAATACAGTCATAAAAATTTTGGAGAAGCCTACGAATTGTATACACGTTGGTCTTACATTCGTATGGAACTATACTAACACTCTTCGTAACAAGAAATAATTTGTCGTGTTTGATTTGGCGGTGGACATGCGGCACTTGGACAACCATTGGTTCCACCACATGGATTGCCGTTACCAGCACTACAATTGGCACTTACATCACAGGTATCATCAAAATATCCGGTAGCTATACAAAATGGATTGGTAGATTCGGTTCCAAAGCCGCCTTTTGCATGTAGTTTGTTGAGTTCAGCAATTCTTGATTTTGTTAAGCTTAGTTTGCTTAATCCTAACTTTTGTTTTTTCATAATTAAATTTTTACGATTACTAAAAATACAGTTAGAAATTATGGGGAATTGCTCTATAAAGATAACGAAGAAACGCAAGAAATCTTGTATAGTATTTGTTAAATAACAGAAGCTTCGCGTAAAGCATGCTTGCGTATAAATGTGAACTTTACAACGTAAATTGCTGAAAAACTACGCAAAATGTGTGTCTGTCTTCTTGAAGTTTTTCAGTGCATATTTGAGTTTCCAATTGCAAATCATAAAAAAGGCTGTTTGAAAATTTTACTTTTCAAACAGCCTTTATAATGTTGTATGTAGACAGATTATTTCTTTTTGTCTTTGTTTTTATTCTTGTTCATGTGTTTTTTACGCGCAATCATTGATTTGTAGTAACGATATAAGAAATCGTAACAAACCATTTCATGAATACGGTTTTTTGACTTGAACAAACGATTCATTAACATGTGCAAATAACTTCCCATTAAGTCGTCAATCGGCATCATGAGTGTTTCGTCTTCCTTGTGTTTCATAATTGCAGCTGCTACATCGACAATGCCTTCTTCTTTTTGTTTCAACACATCGAGAATTGGAGAATAATCTGGATTTTCTTCTGCGGTAAACACCATGAATTCTTCAATCTTTTTACGTTCGGCTCTAAACTTATCATCTAGCTGCTTTTTTAATGGACGTCCCATTCCAAATTCGTTTCCAAATCCAGTTTTTAAACGTTCCATAATGACGAGTTTTTCATCGTCTGTATAGCCATAACTTGTCAAATGTGAATCCATGGCACGTATTGAAAATAACCAGCGCAATTCTTCACCTTCGTCACCTTCAATCATATCTACAAAATCCACAATCATTTTACTGTCGTGATAAAATAGTGTTTCCGCCAAATCCATTGTATTGGCTCCGTAACGTTCTATTTCGCGCTGATACGTATCAATTTGAATTTTATAAATTAAATCTTGATCGATAAATTCTTTAAACCTCGGATACAATCCGTTAATGATAAACCCAACATTTTCAGGTCGTGTATAGTGAAAACGAACGCGCACATGATGTTTTGGATCGCCGTAGCGAATAAAAAACCATTTGTCAATAATTCCGTGTTCAATTAGTTGCTCTGCGACAGGTTTGATAATTTCTGTTAACACAGCGTCACAGGTTTTTGGTCCCGTATAAATTTTATAATACAGCCAACTGTCTCCTAGGATAAAATTTCTTTGTATTTCGTTACTCATTGCTCTGCTTGCTTTGTGTTAATTTTTCTTCGTTATAAAATGAAATTACGACTTGGTTTGTGTAATGTTCAGCTCCATGTTTTACAACACCGCGTTCGCTAAAAAGGAACTCGGTTAATTTGAAGGAACCGCGTTTACTTACAGTATTCAGTAACATACGTACCGAAGTAAGATTGGCAAAGTTTACAAGCAATTCATTGTCTCCATCGGCTAGCATTACGTGCTGCGGAATTTTTAAACTATCGCGCAGTTTTTGTATTTCTTCCGTTAATTTGTCGTTATCGTTTTTACTTTTTAGCAACGGTTCTATGTGGCTTTTTTTCAAGTTCCACGTAGCGTCGTGTAAAATGAGATTTTTAAATTCTACACGTGGTAAAAAAGGAAATTCGTTTGCAAAAGGTCCCAGCCCAAAACCAACACCACCTCGGATGCCTTGAGTTTGCATGTCGGCTAGGAAATGATAAATTGGTAACGAATTGTGTGAGTAGTTGTGTGCATTGGTTAAATGTGGCACAACTTCTTTGTTGTATTTTTTAGAACGCAACAGTACTTTATTCATTCCTTTTACGGATACCATTAAATCGTCGATTGGCAATTGATCTTCTTCTTCTTTGATTGATTTTGCTAAATATGGGATTTCGTATTTGCGTAAATCTGGTCGCATTAAAATGTTTCCTACTCTTGATTCAGGCAGATGCACAATTTCCGCTAAGATTTTATCTTGATTCATCTCTGCTTCCATATCTACCATTTCTTGGGTGTAGGCAAATAGTTCTTCGTCACCATGACAAAAACGTCCAAGCAAGTTGGCAGCACTAGAGCCACCGCCGCCACTGAATTTGATTTTATGTTCGCCGTTTTCATCTTCTAAGATTTCAATCATACACGATAAAGTATCTGGAAGATCGTGCCAGTTGAGGTCATAACTTTCAAAATCTTTTTCATCAATGGTGATGATGTAATCGTCATTTTTAAATGCTTCAATGAGTTTGTCTTGAAAAAAGCTATTGATTGATGACCAGCGTACTTCCATCATAGGATTTTTGGCCTGTCGTCCCGGAATGATAATATTGTCTACCAACGGATTTACGTCTCCGGCACCTTGATCTTGTTTGTAACCAATACCAATTTCCACATCCAATGCGGTAGAAAGCGGTACTTCACGTTCTTCAAAACGTTCGTAAAATGCATCTCTAAATTTGGTGAGTGTGGTGGTATTTTGTGGAAATGTCATTCGGTTTAATAAGGCAAATCCTTTCATGATATCGTCTACAACCGAAGTACTTAATGTGTTTTTGGCATTCTGTAAGACCATGTCTGTTTGAAACATAAACTTCAACTCAAAGTTCGTTTCTAATTGTTGTAAAAATTCGCTTAGCTCCAAGTAGACTTGCGGATTGTTTCCAATAGAAGTATCAATAGTATTGATGCGTTTATCCGCTTCTTTCAGCGCGGCTAGGATGCCTTCTACACCTTCCAAACGTTCTAGTACTGAACAGATTTGCTCTAAAAATTCAGGACCAGAAACTGACGGTTCTAGCTCACTGATCAATAACTGACTTGATACCAATTCTTCTATGAATTCAGTAGATTCTTCAATCGTAATTTCATCATCCACTAACAATTTTGCCAAATCAGATAAAGATGCTCCGTGTGATGCTTTTTCAAGCACAACAGCTAAGTATTCTGTATCATCTACTGCCACAATGTGGTGATGTCTTCTACTGTTAAAGTATTTGTATTCTATGTAGCGTAACTGCGGGCCAGCTTTGTATATACTTGAGTTTGGATAGAAACGTAATTGCTCTCTAATTTTCTTGTTGGTCACCAAATCTTGCGACAATGCTACTAGATAGTTCATATCCAAACGCGTATGTCGTTTGTTTTGAGCAGTACCTTTGAGTTGAATATCTGTTTCTTCGCCAAATTCACCTACAGAACATCCTGCAAAGAGTCCAAAAGGTGTACATCTGGAAGACATTCTAGAGATATATTTTAGTATAGAATAGCGGAGTTTTTCTTCTTTTTTTGCATCGTCCATTTCGCCAGCAAGCCAACGATTCATTTCTTCATATAATGATGGAGATGCTAAAAACAGTGCTTCTCTCACTGCTGGATTTTGACATACTTCTTTGAAATCTTCATCTGAGATTTCGTTATTTTTTGTTAAGTCTCGATAAGAACTAAATGAGAAAAGCGGCGTTCGTAATATGTATTTCGAGAAATTTTTATAAGGATTTTTACGCATTTGTTCTTAACTTATCATTAAACATTCGTCCCAATTGGTATTGTAATCTGCCAAGTAATCTAAAATAGTTAGGCCGATTCCAGCAATTCCTTCTAAAACAGACACTTCTGCTGCCCAATCTTTCTCCATTCCTTTCCATTGCTTGTATCCGGCAAATCCATCTTCAAAGGTAGCTCGGTTGATTCCGTCTTGCATCCAAAATTCAAAGGCGTCTTTAAATTCCTGATCACCAGTTTCTTTGTACATTCTAAAAAACATTTGTGCATTTCCATACGAACCATGACATACACCAGCATCACGTACCAAACTGTCTTCTACTGCTGTTCGTTTTGCAGAATGTTTTAGTACTTCTACAGCTGTTTTGCCCAATGCTTCATCATTGAGCGTTTTGGACGCATACCAAAAGCGCATTGCTACACCTAAATCACCATAACACCACGCCAAGCGACTTTGTCCATCTTCTCCCTCTGTGGCATCCGTAATCCAGCTTGGAAAGACAGAAAATGGATTTTCTTGTGTAGATTTAAAGCTTAAAATATATTTGATAGCGCCGCGCAACATTGGCTCAGATTTTTCTTTTAGCGCTTCTTGTTCGTGTAGTTTGGTTAAAATTCCAACAATGCTAGACATTCCATGTGATAAGCTCAGGTTGTAGCCTCTTTCTTTGGTTTCAATACTCAGTTCAGATTCCCAACGTATTTTACCGTCGCCCGCATCTTCTGAAAGGTCTTCTAACAAATCTAAAAACTCAATTAAATAGCCTTTATATTTTTCTTTTAACTCGTCCGATTTGGTGTTTCGGTATCGATTTAAAAAGTAAAATGCATATCCGATAGCTCCGTGAAGAAAATCGTAGTTTCCATTCTTCATATCAGTTACCATAAAGGTGTAAATGTATTGGTCTAGTTCTGGTAGCAAATCGTCATTATCTGCATCCATAAATTCTTCCTGCTCAAGGTGATCTAACACCCAACCTGCACCAGCAATACCTGTACAGAATGTAGGATAACTGTATCCTTCATTGATTTTATCAATACAATCCGTAAGCATTTCTACACCAACGTCAGCATGATCATCAATATCAAGATATTTAGAATAATAAAACTCAAATAAGGAAATTCCGGCAAGTCCCGCCAATACTCCAATTTGAGTTTCTTCTTTGTATTTTGATTGGATAATTTCGTCAATTTCCTTTAACTTTTTTTCTAAAAGGTCTTTATTCATAATTTTTTCAAATAATTCAAGTTTTGGTCTACATCAAATTAAAGGCTTTTTTTAGTCTATTACAAGAATAAGCAATAGGAATACCCTATAAAATCGTAAATATGTTATCGAAATTTATAAAAAGAAGGTTAAAAGATGAATTATCTTAATTTTTTTAGCAATTCTTTAGCTTTTTCGTAATTGTAGTTATCTGAGTCTTCCACCAACGTTTGCAGTATTTTTTTGGCATTTTCAGCATCGTTCTGCTTTAAATACGTAAGTGCTTTATACCAATAGGCTTTGTGATTGTCGAGTGTATTGCTGTTTAACAACGCGTCAAATGTTTCCAAGGCTGCTGTGTAGTTTTCCAATTCCAAATGGCAAACGCCAATGTACAATTGTAGCGTTGGATCGTAGACAGTCTGTTGTGCATTTTTATTGAATAGTGTCAAAGCTTCTTGATACTTTTCGGCTTCAAACAATTCTTGTGCTTTTGCGCGTGTATCTTCAACGGTTCCTTTTTTAACGAACGAAGGCAATGCATTCCAATTGTGATATGTTTCAAATGCTTCTACAGCAGTGATAGATTGCATAAATGAGAAATAAAAGAGCGTCATTACTGCGGCAACTGCTACAGCAGAAGATATGATATAGAAATACGTTCTCTTGGTTTTTTGAGGAGTTGTGGTATTTGCTTGTGATTGAATAGCTCGTATTTTTTTGGACAGTGACAGGACATCGGCTGCTCTGAATTCGTTAGCAAGTGCTTTTACTTCTTCTACAGAAGCATTGCTTTGTATATTCCATGTATTTTCATTGTATACACTATCCAATGAAGTGCAAATTTCAACAAATGAGGCAAGTTCTTCATTAGTGTTGAGCAAGGCTTCAAAAGCTGTTTTTTCAGCTTCGTTCATTTGGTTATTGATATATGAAGCTATTTGTTCATATTGGCTATCATCAAAACTCATAATTTCTTTATTTTGGAAAACTTTTGGTCTTCCTGAATTAGCTTGGTTAATTTTGCTTTGCATTTAAACACACGTTGTCTGGCCACTACTTTTGATGCATACGAAAATAGTTTTACGATTTCATCATACGAAGTTCCATTAAATAACAGCGTGAGTACTTTTCGGCAATTTTCAGAGAGTAATTGAAATTTTTCTATGTACAATTCCCACTGTTCTTGCTCAAGTAATGCATATGCATTTTCTGTTTCTTTGTCCTCAAGTTCAACAACCTTGGATTTTGTTACCCGTTTTTTATTTAATTCTCTACGCCACAAATTTTTACAGGTTGTAAAAAGGTACGCTTCAAACGAAGATTTAATGACTAAGTCTCTCTTTTTGAGTCGAACGTACAATTGCATCAATGCGTTGTGAAAAATATCTTCTGCATCAGTTATACTGCCGCTATTCTGTAGGACGAATGTTCTAACTTTTAAAAAAAACCGATCGTAAATTTCTTGTAGAATAGTTGTGTCTCCCGTGCGTAGACCTTCAATAAAATAAGTATCATTTACCATAAAAATAGGGATCACTAAAAAGCTGTACTAAAAATAAACAAATAAATCGGGTAACAAAACTTCTTCACAGGTAACTATCTCATGAATCGATTCATTCATTAGGTGAAATCCGAAAAACCTACAGCTAAAAACAGAGTAGGAATAACCATTATTAACCAACAGAATTAAACAATGAAAAAAGTTATTTTATTTATTCTATTCCTTTTTGGGGGAATAGTGAGTTCACAAGCACAGTTTTGTGAAAATTTTGATCAAAATGCAGTAACTCCTGTACAAGGGAATTTTAGTGCTAATATTGTAAATCTTCTAGGAAACTGGAGCACTCGATGTGGTGATTTACAATACGACAATGTAAATAGCCAAAATGGCGCCAGTGACATCTTTCTACGTGCCTTTGATAGAGGCTGTTGGAATGCTAGTAGCTGGATGTTCAATAGCGTCGATTTTAATGGCGATTGGATACAATTTATTAACGGTGGTGTAAATTGTTTTTGTTACGATTTTAGAATTTTTGTTAATGGGAACACTGGAACACCAAATCCTCCAACTTCATTACGAATTTACAATGGAACTACACCTTTTAATTCTACATTGGTCGCAACGTTTGTATTGAATAATCCTATCACGATAAACGATGGTTGGCAAACAATTTGCGCACCTATAGCGTTGGCAGATGGCAATGGAAATCCTCCAGCAAACGCAGTGGGTACTTGGCAAATGACTACTGGGACTAACTGGGATGCATTAATTCAAAATGTAGGTGGAGTTGCGTATTATTTAGATATCGGAAGCTCTCCAACTGAAGAATACGGTTTTGATAATATTTGTATTGGAGCCTGTGTAGGAGCAGGTTGTACCTTAACAAGTCAGGTAGATAATATCGTATGTAATGATCAAGGAACTACCGATCCTAGTGATGATACGTGGTCTTTTGATCTTACTGTAACCAATCCTGATGGATCAGGTACTTTTTGGAATGCGACAACACCAAATAATGATTCTGGAAACTACACAACGACTTCCACAATTTTTATGGGTAACATTTCAAACTACTCAGGATCATTCACATTTGATGTAACGGACAACAACGATCCAAATTGTACCACATCAGTCACTGTTGCTGTACCAGAACCCTGTTCGCCTTCTTGCGATTTAGATGTACAAGTAACAGTTGGTGAGTGCGATGACAATGGTACACCATCCGATTATTCAGATGATTTCTATTTTGTAACTGTGAATGTTACAGGAACCAACGGATTGCCATGGATGGCAAAGCAAAAGCTTGTTAGCAATGGTAATGAAATTGTAATTTACAATGGTACTGGCGATGTGTCTAATTTACAACTTGGACCTATTAGTGTAAGTGATGGCGATTGGACGCTTTGGATTGGTCTTACAGACTATTTCGATTGTTTGATTGATACCTTTATTAAAGTACCAAATTGTTGTAACGATGAGCCATATATTTCTCCGTACTGGCAACATCCAGCTTGTCCACCAGTAGTATGTACTGCAACGCAGTGGCCAATTCATGTCTTAAGTAGCGATGGAACACCAATAACTTCTGCGGGTGGTATTATGATTTCTTGGGATAACTTAGATACACCAGCAAATGAAAACATCCTATCAGACTTTATTTATGCATCACCATTAGAAAATTGGCAGGCAACCATTACCTATCCTAATGGATGCGTATATGTGATTACCTATTTTGAAGATTGTTGTGATGAAGACATCTTTATTAGAGTATTAGAATGTCCTACGCAAGGTCAGTTGCAGGAATATGTATCTTCCTTAGAAGTTGCCATGGCA
>JBCCLS010000101.1:0-8607 GCA_039026835.1 Bacteroidota bacterium
ATAAATATATGCAAAACTTGTGATGTGTTTTTATCAAAAATTGTATTTTTGGTAAAATTTTGTCAAAACAAGACAGGAAAGAAAAAACATGGATAGATTTTCCTTTTTAAATGCAGCACACACAGCATATTTTGCTGAATTATACGATCAATATTTACAAAATCCTGATAGCATAGAGCCGAGTTGGCGTGCCTTCTTTCAAGGTTTCGATTTTGGATCAGAAAGCTACAGTGAAGAAACTACGGAAACAACGCAAATTATTACCAAAGAAGTTGTTCCAGATAACATAAAAAAAGAATTTGACGTGGTCAATTTGATCAACGGGTATCGTACCCGTGGTCACTTATTTACACGAACAAATCCAGTTCGCGAACGTAGAAAATATGCGCCTACACTTGCGCTAGAAAATTTCAAACTCAGCGAAAGCGATTTAGATAAAACTTTTGAAGCAGGCGAAATTTTAGGTATTGGTAAAACAACACTTCGCAAAATCATAGAACATTTAGAGCGAATATACTGTGAGTCTATCGGTGTTGAATACATGTATATTCGTCAGCCAGAAATCATTTCTTGGATTCAAGAAAAACTCAATATCAACGGAAATCACCCAACATTTTCAGCAGATCAAAAAAAGCACATTCTTAAAAAGTTGAATGAAGCAGTGTCGTTTGAAAATTTCTTGCATACAAAATATGTCGGACAAAAACGATTCTCGCTAGAAGGTGGCGAATCACTCATTCCTGCTTTGGATGCTGTTGTTGAAGCTGCTGCTGATAAAGGTGTGAAAGAATTTGTATTGGGAATGGCACACCGAGGACGTTTGAATGTATTGACAAACATCTTTGGGAAATCTGCGAAGAATATTTTTAGCGAATTTGATGGAAAAGATTATGCAGAAGCTATTTTTGATGGTGATGTAAAATATCACTTAGGATTGACATCCGATCGTGAAACGGATTCAGGAAAGAAAATCAGCATGAACATTGCGCCAAATCCATCGCATTTGGAAACGGTTGGCGCTATTGTGGAAGGAATTGCGCGTGCAAAACAAGATCGCTATCATGAAAATATCTCAGAAGTATTGCCAATTGTTATTCATGGTGATGCTGCCATTGCTGGACAAGGTTTGGTTTACGAAATAGTGCAAATGTCGCAACTCGATGGTTACAAAACCGGCGGAACTATTCATATTGTTATCAATAACCAAATCGGATTTACCACAAACTATTTGGATGCGCGTTCGTCAACCTATTGTACAGACGTTGGAAAAGTAACATTGTCGCCAGTATTGCACGTCAACGCAGATGCAGCAGAAGCTGTAGTACATGCTGCGTTATTTGCGCTAGATTACAGAATGGCATACGGTCGTGATGTATTTATTGATCTCTTAGGATATCGTAAATATGGACACAACGAAGGTGATGAGCCGCGTTTTACACAGCCAAAACTCTACAAAGCCATTTCAAAACACAGCAATCCACGCGACATTTATGCGAAAAAATTAATAGAGCAAGGTGTCATTGATGAGAATTATGTTCGCGAATTAGAAAAACAATTCAAAGACAAGCTCGAAGAAAAGCTTGAAGATTCTCGTAAAGAAGAAAAAACAGTCATCACACCATTCATGCAAAATACTTGGAAAGACTTCGGAAGAGTAGATGAGCACGAAATGGCAAAAGATATAGATACCACATATCCCAAAGAAAAATTAGCTGAAATTGCCACCGCAGTTTCCAAATTACCAGAAGACAAAAAATTCATGCGTAAAATAGAACGCTTAATTTCAAGTCGTCACGATATGTTCTTTGAAAAAGATAAAATCGACTGGGGAATGGGCGAAATGTTAGCCTATGGTTCGCTGTTGCAAGAAGGATATGATGTGCGTATCACAGGACAAGATGTGGAAAGAGGAACTTTCTCGCATCGTCATGCAGTTGTAAAAGTAGAAGATTCAGAAGAAGAGATCAAGTTGCTTGATCGTGTAGCGGAGGAGCAAGGAAGCTTTTATATTTACAACTCTTTACTTTCAGAATATGGAGTAGTAGGATTTGATTATGGCTACGCCATGGCAAGTCCAAAAACACTCACCATTTGGGAAGCACAATTTGGAGACTTCAGCAACGGAGCACAAATTATGATTGACCAATATATTTCTTCGGCAGAAGATAAATGGAAAACACCAAACGGTCTGGTAATGTTGTTGCCACATGGATATGAAGGTCAGGGAGCAGAGCATTCGTCAGCACGTATGGAGCGTTATTTGCAACTATGTGCAAAAGACAATATGTACATTGCAGATTGTACAACGCCAGCAAACTTTTACCATTTGTTGCGCCGTCAGATGAAATCAGATTTTAGAAAACCATTAATCGTTTTCACACCAAAAAGCTTATTGCGTTTACCAAAAGCAGTTTCTTCCGTGGAAGAATTTGCCAATGGAAGTTTTCAAACCTTAATTGATGATGCAGCAGTAGATGCTAAAAAAGTAAAAACAGTGGTATTTTGTACGGGGAAATTTTATTATGATTTGCTAGACGAACGTGAAAAACTAGGAAGAACAGAAGATGTAGCGTTAGTTCGTTTGGAGCAATTGTTCCCGTTACCGAAAAATGAAATCAAAAAAGTATTGGCAACCTATAAAAATGCAGACGATATAGTGTGGGCACAAGAAGAGCCTCGCAACATGGGTGCATATGGTCACTTATTAATGCACGTAGAAGAAGTACGAAACTTTAGAGTAGCTTCCAGACGCTTTTATGGTGCACCTGCTGCGGGAAGTAAAGTGCGTTCTGATCGTCGTCATGCAGAGGTGATTGCTTACGTTTTTGATAAAACAAAAAATAATATGCGTTAAGGATAGAGGTGATATCCTTTTCATAGAAACGTCAGTACGAGGAGCAAGCGACGAAGTAATCTACTTCTTTAGAAAAAGATTGCTACAACAAACTATAAGTTTTTCTCGAAATGACGAACTAAAAAGATAAAACCGAAAGCCTGACTCCATGAACACTAAGCGAAGCGGAAGTGTGAATGAGAGGAACGCCCAAAAACAAAAAATAAAAACTAAAATATAGAACACGATGATTTTAGAAATGAAAGTTCCTTCGCCAGGAGAATCCATCACTGAAGTAGAAATTGCAGAATGGTTAGTACAAGACGGCGATTACGTAGAAAAAGACCAAGCAATTGCTGAGGTTGATTCTGATAAAGCAACCTTAGAGTTGCCAGCAGAAGCTAGTGGAACAATCACCTTAAAAGCAGAAGAAGGCGACGCTGTAGAAGTTGGACAAATAGTTTGTTTGATTGATACGAGTGCAACGGCTCCAAGTGGTGGCGAAGCTGCTCCAAAAGAAGAAAAGAAAGCAGAAGCACCAGCGCCAGCCCCTGCAAAACCTGTGGAAGCACCAAAACCTGCTGCACCTGAAAAAACCTATGCAACCGGAACTGCTTCTCCAGCGGCTAAAAAGATATTAGCTGAAAAAGGAATGAGTGCCAGCGAAGTAAAAGGCACCGGAAAAGATGGTCGTGTCATCAAAGAAGATGCTGTAAAAGCGCAACCAAGCATGGGAACTCCAACAGGAGGATCACGTGGAAGCGAGCGTAAAAAATTATCCATGCTACGCAGAAAAGTAGCAGAACGTTTGGTATCTGCGAAAAATGAAACTGCCATGTTAACTACGTTTAACGAAGTAGACATGTCGCCAATTTTTGCTTTGCGTAAAGAATACAAAGAAACATTCAAAGCAAAACACGGTGTTAGTTTAGGATTCATGTCGTTCTTTACGTTGGCTGTGGTTCGAGCTTTAAAATTATATCCAGCAGTAAATTCTATGATTGATGGTAAAGAAATGATTAGTTACGATTTCTGTGACATCAGTATTGCCGTTTCTGGACCGAAAGGACTCATGGTTCCTGTCATTAGAAATGCAGAAAACTTATCATTCCGCGGCGTAGAATCAGAAGTAAAACGCTTGGCATTGCGCGCACGTGACGGACAAATTACAGTAGACGAAATGACTGGCGGTACGTTTACAATCTCCAATGGTGGAGTTTTCGGAAGTTTGTTATCGGCGCCAATCATCAACCCACCACAATCTGGGATTTTAGGAATGCACAACATTGTTGAAAGACCAGTAGCTGTAGACGGACAGGTAGTGATTCGTCCAATTATGTATGTAGCGCTGTCGTATGATCATAGAATTATTGATGGTAGAGAATCTGTAGGATTCTTGGTAGCTGTCAAAGAAGCATTGGAAAATCCAACAGAATTATTAATGGACAACAATGTGAGAAAAGCATTGGAATTATAAAAAAGTATCCAAACTCTATATCATTGGCCACTGTTGAAAAGCAGTGGCTATTTTTTTATTGACTTTTTGTGTAAATTAACGTTAGTTCTATAGAAAATAGAAAGAGTTCGTTCTGTCTTTTCCGCAGGATAGCAGAGATTTTTCGTTAAAAATTTTTGAAGCTATGGAAAAAATTTAGAAAAATCTGTGCGGTTTTAATTTTTCCCGAAAAGAAAAATTAAAAATACCTCTGGAAAAGCGCACTTTCTTTTGTTGAAGCCAGTGCTGAACTCGATTCAGTATTCTTTGTGCGAGCAAAGAAATCGCAGATTCATGAATACTTATTTAATAAAATAGAAATGACATGAACTAAAACGAAAATAAAAAACGGGTATTTCGTATTTTAAATAATTAAAGTAAAGTTTCAAAAAGTTTAATTTGAATTAAACTTATGTAGAAATAACATTAAATTAACTTTTTTTAAGAATCTACTTATTGAATTCCTTGTTAATTTTCAGTAAATTAGAGAGTTAAATAAAATACTCTCCAAAAGTGTTTTGAAACCATTTGCTATGAAAAAAAAAGTTACCCTTCTTATATCATTTCTGTGTGTGTTGACTGCCTTTGCGCAATATGAAATTAGAATTGATGCGTATATTTTGGACAGAGAAACTAGTGAGCCTATTCCGTATGTCAATGTAGAATTTCCTGGAAAAGATATAAAAGCCGTGACAGATGCTTCTGGAAAATTTACGATGTCGTTTGATGAAGGTTGGGTACAAGAGGAAGATCGCTTTCAGCTCTTAGCTAATGGCTATACAGTTGTGACTACCGACATGTCTAAGTTAAAGCGGTATCTTTCGGTTACGGATAAAATTTACTTACGAGCTGATGATGATGTAGTAAAAAGAAATAAACTCAAAGGAACGGTTTCGACAGAAAAAAATATCTCCATACAAAATGCTACCATACGTGTAAAAGATAGTTATATAGTTGCCTATTCAGACTTTGATGGTGTATTTGATATTTCTGCCAAAGTGGGCGATACATTGGTTGTGGAATATTTAGGGATGAATCCACAAGAAATTTTACTAAACGATGCAAAGCCTATAGATATCGTCTTAAAACCCAATGCTGAATTACTAAATGAAGTGAGCATCAAAGGCGAGAAAAAAAGACCGCGAAAACAATATGTAGACACAGGTTTTGGAGCTGTCGATTTAAACAAATATGCATTGAGTACACGCATAAGTTGGGAAGATATTGGTCCACAGCATATTTATACATCCGATGTATTGCGTGGTAGTTTAGCAGGATTGCGAGTGTTTAAAGGCGGCGCGAATTCAGCACCTAGTTTGACTGGAATTCCTTCTATGCCTTATGTTCAAAATGCTGCGCAAACCATCTTAATGGTTAGAGGAAAGCAAGCACAAGTATATTACGATGGATTTCCGTTTTTTGGAAGTGTTGACGACATTGAAATACGAACCATTGATAATATTGTCATTTTAAAATCGATAAACCAAACTACATTATATGGTGGCATACCAACGATTCTGATTACTTCCAAAAATAGGTTTCCAGTTAAAGATGCTGAAGGAAAATTTACAGATACTGCGCTCGTAACCAATAATGATTACAAAGAAAATCTTCCTTTGATTGCAAATGTAGGAGAGAAGCCAGCGTATATTGTAGACTTGGAAGCTGCTAAAACTTATGCAGAAGCGATTGACATTTTTAAACAACAAAATCAAAATACACAATTGCAAACCATTCCGTATTTTTTGGATACTGCGGAGTATTTTAGAAGATGGGGAGCAGATAAAACGTTGGAAATTTTAAAAAATATTGAAATTCTAGCAGAGGAAAATCCGCAAGCATTAAAGAGTTTGGCATACAAGCTTGAAGCGTTGGGGGAATTTGCAATTGCGAAAGAAGTGTATCAGCGCATTGCGGCATTGCTACCAAATGCTTCACAATCGTACAGAGATTTGGCATTGGCATACAAACGTGCCGGAAACTATCAAGAATCATTGGATTTATATGTAAAAATGTTGTTGGGTACATTTGAAAACATTGACTTTTCAGGATTGGAAAAACCGTTATTGAGCGAAATGCAACAATTATTGCGCAGACACAGATCGGAAGTTGATTATAAAAATATTCCTTCTAATTTGCTCAAAGCTACTTTTAAATATGATGTGCGTTTGGTATTGGAATGGAATCGACCTGATGCTGAGTTTGAGTTGCAATTTGTAAATCCTTCTAAGAAATTCTACACATGGCAACATTCTATCTTGGCGAAAAAAGACCGCATGTTAGATGAAGTGAAAAATGGATATCACATTGAAGAATTTATTATCGACGATGCAGATATTACTGGAGAATGGATGGTTAATATTCAAAGTTTGGAAAAAGAAAACAACAACAATCCAACCTATTTAAAATATACTTTGTACAGAAACTATGGAGAACCAAATCAAGAGCGTATAATCAAAGTAGTGAAGCTATACAAACATCAACAAAAAGTAACGTTGGATAAAATAAATTATCAAGCCACAACATCTACCGTTTCTATGCAGAAATAAGCATTAGGAAGTGTATAATCATGTGTATTTCAGTTACAATAATTCATAAAGATTCAGACAGAATCCTATAATCAGTAAAATCACTTGAATAACAAAAAGCACGATAAATCGCTTATTGTTTTGGTAAGGGGAAGTCATAAGAATAAGGTTTTGTTTGCAATGCTGTAAAATTCCAAAAAAGCACTACGCCAAACAATACGTAAAATTACCTGATTTTTTTAACAAGTATTGGGTTTTAGCTGTTGGGTTTGCGCTAAGACCTAAAACCCAAAAACCTGCTCATTTCAAATACAAACAATTCTTTTCATAATCAATAATTGCCTTTCCGTGTTGTAAAATATCGGCGCCAATAATACCATCTACAGGTTTGGATTCATGTTGGGTTAATACTGTATTGATATTTTCTAGATTGAACAATACAAGCAACACTTTCTTTTGACTCCATTTACCGATACGAACAGTATTTTTCTTGGAAATTTGGGTGTCCATATTAATGTCACCTGCACCAGCAGCTTTTAGTTTGGAATCTTTTGCTTTCAGTTTGAAGGTTTTTACTGCACCAAAATCAACACAGGAAGAAGAAGCGCCTGTATCTAAAATAAAACGTCCTTTTCGCCCGTTAATCTTTGCTTTTACTTCATAATGATTGGTGTTGATTCTTTTCAGTTTGATTCGCTTGTATCCTTTTTTTCCTAAAAACTTTTGTAGATTCTTTGTCATAGCTGCCTTAATAATTCAATTCATCACAAAAATACAAATCAAAATAAAAGGCAGTCATAAATTACTACTAAAAAACCACTGTCTTTTTAAAATAGGGAACAGGAAAAGTATAGCGGAAAATAGTATTTTTGCGCCATGATTATAACAGATACACATACACATTTATATAGTGAAGCGTTTGACGAAGATAGAGATGAAATGATAGCACGCGCGTTGCAAAATGGTGTGCGTCGTTTTTTTGTGCCAGCCATCGATTCTACCTACACAGAGCGGATGTTTCAATTGGAAAAAGATTATCCTAATGAAGTCTTTCTAATGTCAGGTTTGCATCCCACGCATGTAAAAGAAGATTACAAAGAAGAAATTGCTCATGTAGAAACCTTGCTAGCTGAACGAAAATTTTATGCTGTTGGTGAAATAGGAGTAGACTTATATTGGGATAAAACTTTTATAAAAGAACAGCAAGAAGCATTTCAATACCAAATTCAATTGGCAAAAAAATACCAACTTCCTATCGTTATACATTGTCGTGAAGCGTTTGATGAGGTATTTGAAGTTTTGGAAAAAGAAAAAGACGAGTCGCTTTTTGGGATCTTTCACTGTTTTACAGGAACGAAAGCAGATGCAGAAAAAGCCATTGGGTACAATATGAAATTGGGTATTGGTGGTGTGGTTACCTTTAAAAATGGAAAGATTGATAAATTTCTACACGAAATTCCACTAGAACATATTGTATTAGAAACAGATGCGCCGTATTTGGCACCAAAACCATTTAGAGGAAAACGAAACGAAAGTAGTTATGTAATGAATGTACTGGAAAAAGTAGCAACTATCTATAATATGTCTACAGAAGAAGTCGCCAACATTACTACAGAAAACTCAAAAGCTATTTTTGGTGTATAAGGTTGAACTTTAAGTTGAAAAGAGACGATTGTGGAAACATCTACAAGCAAATACATCAACAGAAAGTCAAAAACATACTTTAATAGTTAAGGGATGAAAGTATGGAG
>JBCCLS010000102.1:0-8548 GCA_039026835.1 Bacteroidota bacterium
CCGCCAGGGTTAATTAACATAACAGCTGCAAAAATTAGTACCCAAAAGGGAAAACTGAATGGCGTTATTTTTGCTGTTGGCGCTTCTATTGTTGTATTTGCACAGGCAATTATTGCTGTTATTATTTCTAAATATCTCTATAACAACCAACAAATTATTGAGGTATTGGAAAAAGCGGCGTTGGTGATATTTGGCTTGTTGGCCATCTACTTTTTTGTCATCGCAAAGAAGAAAAAAGAAAAAGAAAAGCGAATCCGTATGGTCAAAGTAAGCAAAAAAGGAAGTTTCTTTAAAGGTGTCTTCATGGCAATGCTCAATGTGCTTCCTATTCCTTATTTTGTAGGTTTAAATGCGTTGTGGCGTACTTCGGGACTCATGGAATTTACCGTTGTAGATGTTATTGCATTTGTATTAGGAACCGGATGCGGAACCTTTGCCATGCTGTATATGTATGTATTTTACTTTAACAAGTCACAGTCAAAATCGGGAAGTTTCTCTAAATATTCCGATCATATTTTAAGTGCGTTAATGGTAATTCTTGTCATTGTAACGCTTGTTCGAATTTACTATAACAAAGACGCTGCTACATGAAACCAGAAAACCAAAATTTCTTTGAACGCGTGTACGAGGTCGCTCGGTTAATTCCATATGGAAAAGTAACGAGTTACGGTGCTATTGCCAAATATTTGGGTGCAGCCAGAAGTGCGCGTATGGTCGGTTGGGCAATGAACGGTTCTATGAAATACGATGACATTCCAGCGCACAGAGTTGTCAACAGAAAAGGATTGCTCACCGGAAAGCATCATTTTCAAGGCACCAATTTAATGCAGCAATTGCTTGAAAGTGAAGGCGTAGAAGTGATCGACAACCAAATTCAAAACCTCGAAAAACACTTTTGGGATCCTTCTAAAGAACTTCTTTAATTTTTCAATTTGAAAATGTGTTAATTTGGTAATTAATGTGAGTTCGAAATAAACACCTCTGGAAATCAAAGATTCATGAATACCTATTTAACGTGAGTTCGACATAAGAAATCGCTATGTAGTTTATAATTCACTGAAAAACAAATAATTGTCAGTTCGAGCGCAGTCGAGAACAGCTAAGAATTAATATTTTTAAAAGAATCTCGACTGCGCTCGATTTGACATGTGGTGTAAATTATTCATAATCAAATATGTAAATAAAATTTATATCGAACTCAAATTAATTACCCTTTTACCAATTTCTTTATAGAAACCAAACCTGATTCAGTTTTAATCTTCACAAAATACGTTCCTAGTGCCAATGTTGAGGTTTGAAGTTCAATCGTAGTTGGCGCGCCAGTGATGATTTCCTCTAGAATGAATTTACCTGAAATATCATAAATTTTCAAACTCTCAATTGCTTCTTGTGTTTTAATAGTCAGCACATCTTTCACAGGATTTGGATACATTTCAAAATTCTCAAATGCTACATCAACGCGACTCAGTATATTTTTGATCACTGTAATGCTCTTATTGGTTTGAATTGGAAAATTATAATCAAAGAAAATTTCCGCATCATTTTCAAACGTATCATTAATCATTAGAGTTGGTAATGTTTTTATCTTAAAAGTCACATACCCATCATTCAAAGCATCATCAAAAGGCAGATTAATGTTTTCAAAAATAAATTCTACAGTATTTGTATTGGTCATTCTCGTCATCACAGCATGACTTGCGCTTGTTACGATCAACGAATTAGGGTCGAACATTGTGGCATCAATCTCATCTTTCACAACCACATTGATGGCATTGGCAGTTCCTGTATTTTCAAATCGAATCATATAATCGACATACTTACCAACAAATTCGGTAGTTACTTCGTTTCCTTGCAAACAGTTTTTATCATTTGGATCAAACGAATTCACGACCAATTGCGAAAGCGTAAAAGTATTATCGTCCATCGTTTCATCTCCTGCAACAGGTGTAATCATTGCTTCAAAATCTAATACATCATCGCCATTTAGTGGAAAAGAAGCATCTGTGGGCGTATTTAAATTCATGGAGAAAGCAATCTCACGTACTTCAAAAGGTAACAAGTTTGTATAATTCCACGAAAGTGAATTTACAGCTTGCGCATCAGGGAAAGGATTTGCTGCTAAGAGATCCATAAAATCATCTTCAAAAATCAAATTGATAGTACCAGATGCTACAGTATTTCCTTTGTTTTTATAGACTAATTTGTAGTTTGCATCAAATCCGGGTCTTGCACTATTTAGAGGAAGTATTGTTACATCTACATCATTGTGCGTACCGTTTGGTGCAATGCAAAAATCTTGTGTAAGTGGACTCGCATCTGTTGGGAAATCTACGGTAATACTCGCGGGAGATACTGTAAAATATGCAGGATTTTCCAAAATAGGAGTTACGGTATATGTATCATCATCGGAAGCATAAAAAGTATACGAACCGTCATTGAGTGTCGTTGCAACGGCAGTTTCATTGCTACCATTTGTCACGGTCAAATTTAGATATTGATACGGATCATCATTGCTATCGCAACCATTTCCATTGGTGTCAAAACGAACTGTTCCTTGAATTGTGTAAAAGTCTCCGCCTGGTGTAAACGAGCAATAGGTATTTACATTGGCGTTAATATTAGATGGCATTCTGTTTTGTATTTCTTCAATTTCAAAATCATCAGCGCAAATATATGCTACAGGATTTCCAGAATACAAAAATTCATAATAGTACCAATAATCATCCGTAACAAATGTGTTGAAGTTTTTTCCATTTTTTACAAATAACTCTGTAATTTGATTGTCACGACAATCCAAACGAACTAAGTTCGGGTTTTGAGAAATATCAAGTGTTGTCAACGCATTATCAGAACAACTTACAGTTCTTAAACTTGAAATCGAACTCAAATCTAGGGAACTAATATTGGTAGCATCACACGCAAGTATTTGTAACGAAGTATTTTGTGAAACATCTAACGTATTCAGTGGATTGTTATTGCAATACACATGTGTAAGTGATGTTCCTACGGCAGAAGTATCAAGATTTGTAATAAGATTTCCACTACAATTTAAATACCAAAGATTCGAATTTTGAGAAATATCTAAGCTTGTCAATTGATTTGGATTGCTATCTAATATGTATAATGGATAATAAAAGAAAAGGCGATCATATACGCCGCAAATCAATTGCTCCAAATTGGGAAGTTGTGTCACATCAAGTGTGGTTAATCCGCTATTTGCACAATCTAGTTGCTTCAAATTAGTATTATTTCCGAGTATTAAGTTCTCTATTGTAGCATATGAACAATATACATATTCCAACAAAGGATTGTTGCTTAAGTCTAATGTTTTAAATGAGTTTCGGTTTAAATTTGGACTTAAGGGATCACTTGAGATTCCAGCATTACCGCATACTAAGCGTTTTAAATTAATGTTGTTTGTTAATTGGAGCGCATTTAAAAGATTGCCTCCACAAGATAATTTTTCTAAAAGTACATTCTGACTTACATCCAATGTTGCCAAGCGATTTCCTCCTACGGCAAGCTCTTTTAAATTTACAAGTGGACTTACATCTAAATAAAGCGTATAACTTAAATCGTATGACGATCCATTATTTTCAGGACTGCACACTAGTTTTTCTAAATTCACAAAATCATCTAATCCTTTTACAATTGGACTTTTTATGGATAATTGTGTCACACTTTGCGCTTCTGTAATCTGTATTTCTCCATCACCATTGGTGTCAATAGTTGTTTGCGCTAACATATCATTCTTTAGTTCTAGCGGAAGCGAAGTCACAATTGGTGGTCCATTTGGAGTGACACAAAAATCGTGTACAACCGTTGTTCCATCTGCCGGAAGGTGTACCGTGACACTAGCAGGAGAAATGGTATAATAACTTGTATTGGGAATAGTTGGTGTAATGGTATACGTGCCCGCTTTTCCACTAAACTCATAATTTCCAAACTTGTCTGTAAACACAGTTACTTCATGTGTGCCGTTTGAAATGGTATATTCAACAGTGTCTAAAAAACCATCACCAGCATCACAACCGTTGCCATTTACATCTAACATATTTTTTCCTTGAATGGTGTAGTATGGAGTTGTGGGTGTTGTTGGACAGTTTGTATCAAAAGTGACACCAGTGTATCCTTCATTTGCTGCCAGTGTTTGAATATTGGAAAGTTCACTTGCATCACAACAAACAGTTTGTAAGTTGATACCAGACAAACTCCCAATATTTGTTATGTTGCCATCGTGGATGTTTAAAGCAGTAATAGGATTTCCACCAAAACCCAAATAATAACCATTTATGTTGGTATTGCTAATATCCAAAGTGGTCAATTGATTGGAACTACAAGAAAGCCGTGAAAGGTTTGATAAATTAGAAAGATCCAACTCAGTCAGATGATTTCCATAACAAAATAATTCTTCAAGTTGTGTCAGTTTTCCAACATCTAGCCATGTCAAATCACGTCCATCAACATCTAATTGCTTTAAATTCACCAAGTGATTTACATAGTAATTAGGCCCACTGATTCCTCCATTCCAAAAACTAAATTCTTTCAAACTTGTCAATCCTGTAATATTTAGTCTATTAGGATTTAGAAGACTTGCTTCCAATGTTTTTAAATTGGATAAACCAGATAGATTTACATCTCCAGAAAAATTGGATAGTGTAAGATTTTCCAAATTTACCAGTGCTCGCAAATCTATATTTTCAGCATCCGTTCCATAGGTTGACGAGCCAATGCTTAAACTTGTTAGGTTGGTGAAATGTTCAATGCCTTCAAATGTTCTAGCAGTGCTAAAAAGTACATTTAAGCCCGTAAGAGCACTTGCCTCCGAAAGCTGTATTTCGCCATCATTATTGACATCAATGCCTGTATTTAAAATAGCAGCTTTTAGTTGTGGATCTCCAATATTTACAATCTGGGCTTGAATTGCTTGTACAGAAAATAGTAGAAGCAACGAAAAATAAAGTTGTTTCATGAGTAGGTTGTCTTTTGATCGGGGGAGATTCACTACAAATAAAAAGAAAAATCAGAGCATTCTGTATGAAAAAATCTTTTTTTCGATAAAATGATTGTATTGTACAATCAATCATTTCAATACAACGGCTTCAAAATCTAAACATTTCGCAGTATCTTTGCAATTTAAAATCAATTTACGTTAAAGCGACAATAAAACGCTTTCGAGATTGAAAATTTAGTAAAGAAAAGTACTGTGAAAATAGAAAAGAAAGACATAGAAGCAGCACTCAGTACCATCACTGTTCCTGGCGAAGGTGCTAATATGGTAGCAAGTGGTGCGATTCGTAATATTATGACATTTGCAGATGAGGTTGTAGTCGATATTGTCATAACGAATCCTACATTGCAAGCCAAGAAAAAGGTAGAAACAGAAATCACCAAAGTAGTACGCGAAAAAGTATACGCTGATGCTAAAGTAAAGGTGAACATCAAAGTAGAACGTCCTGAAAAACCACAAATCAAAGGAAAGCAGTTGCCAGATATCAAAAACATCATTGCAGTCGCTTCTGGAAAAGGTGGTGTTGGGAAATCTACTGTAACGGCAAATTTAGCCGTGACCTTGGCGGGAATGGGCTTTAAAGTTGGAGTTTTAGATGCTGATATTTACGGACCATCCATGCCAATTATGTTTGATGTGGAAGGCGAAAAACCGTTGGCAGTACGTGTAGATGGTGTTTCCAAAATGAAACCTGTAGAAAGTTATGGTGTCAAAATTCTTTCTATCGGATTCTTCACAAAACCCAACCAAGCAGTTGTTTGGCGTGGACCGATGGCGAGCAAAGCTTTGAACCAAATGATCTTTGATGCCGATTGGGGTGGATTGGATTTCTTGTTGTTAGACTTGCCTCCGGGAACGGGAGACATTCACTTAAGCATCATGCAATCCTTGCCAATTACAGGTGCAATTGTAGTCAGTACACCGCAGAATGTTGCCTTAGCAGATGCTAAAAAAGGAGTAGCAATGTTTCAACAAGACAGCATAAACGTGCCAGTATTGGGAATTATAGAAAATATGGCGTATTTTACTCCTGAAGAATTACCAAACAACAAATATTACATCTTCGGAAAAGAAGGTGCTAAAAACCTAGCAGAAGATATTGACGTACCATTTTTAGGAGAAATTCCATTGGTACAAAGTATTCGTGAAGCGGGTGACGTAGGAAGACCTGCAGCAATGCAAACCGCTACATTGATTGAAGCAGCTTTTGAAAAGTTGACACAAAATGTAGTGCAAGAAGTGGTAAATCGTAACGAAAGTTTACCTGCTACAGAAGTTATTAAAATTACAACAATGGCTGGATGTTCAGCTATTAAAAAATAATCTCGTAAATATAAACACATGACAACGGAAGAAATCAGGAACAACGTAGAAAAGGCATTGGAGGAAATTCGCCCTTTTTTACAAAGTGACGGTGGAGATATCAAACTCGTGGAAATTGAAAACGATACACTCGTAAAAGTACAACTAGAAGGTGCTTGTGCCGGATGTAGCGTGAATCAAATGACCTTAAAGTCTGGTGTTGAAATGACGATAAAAAAACATGTACCACAAATAGAAAGAGTCGTGAGTGTAGACTAACTGATAAAAGTTATAAAACAACACATCGATACATGTTATTTTTGAAATAGAATTATTAGAAAAGAAAATGATAAAAACCGATATACTAATTATTGGGGCAGGTCCTACGGGACTTTTTGCCGTATTTGAAGCTGGATTATTAAAACTAAAATGTCATTTAATTGATGCATTGCCGCAACCAGGTGGACAATGTTCCGAAATTTACCCGAAAAAACCTATCTACGATATTCCAGGCTATCCTGAAGTATTGGCAGGTGATTTGGTAGACAATTTAATGAAACAAATTGAGCCGTTTGAACCTACATTTACACTAGGAGAACGCGCCCAAACAATTGAAAAACTAGACGATGGAACGTTCATCGTAACTACAAATAAAGGGACAAAGCATCACGCACCAATTGTTGCCATTGCGGGCGGATTGGGAAGCTTTGAACCGCGTAAGCCACCAATTCAAAATTTAGCACAGTACGAAGACAAAGGTGTCGAATACATCATTCGTGATCCGGAAATGTATCGTGATAAAAAAGTAGTCATCGCAGGTGGTGGTGACTCTGCGTTGGATTGGAGTATCTTCTTAACTGATGTTGCTTCGGAAGTAACATTGGTGCACAGACGAAACGAATTCCGTGGCGCATTGGATTCTGTTGAAAAAGTACAAGAACTCAAAAATCTTGGAAAAATTAATTTGATTACGCCTGCAGAAATTACTTCGATTCATGGTGAAAATCATGTCACAGGTGTTGAGGTGACTCGAAAAGGTGAAGAGCCATTTTCAATTGAAACCGATCATTTCATTCCATTATTCGGATTGGCACCAAAACTCGGACCGATTGCAGATTGGGGATTGGAAATTGAGAAAAACGCCATTAAAGTTGACAATACGCTCGACTATCAAACCAACATTCCGGGAATCTATGCTATTGGCGATGTAAATACCTATCCAGGGAAATTAAAATTGATTCTCTGTGGTTTTCACGAAGCAACGTTGATGTGTCAAAGTGCGTATCAGCGCATCTTCCCAAACAAACGTTATGTATTAAAATATACCACCGTAAGCGGAATTGATGGTTTTGATGGTACACGAAAAGAAGCGCCGAAAGCAGTAGTAAAAGCGATAAATTAATTTTGAAATGTTATTCTAAGAATTTAGAAGAAATTCGTAGCAATCTGTTTCTCAACTATCAGATTACTTCGTCGTTTACTCCTTGTAAAGACATGTCAAAAATGCAAATGTGAAAATCATCGCACTATTTGTAATAGAAGCAAAAACAGCATTGGTACATTTTCAAATTATCAAATCATTACATTGAAATAAACGTCAGTTCGAGTGATTTTGAAGCGCAGCGAAAAAATAGTATCGAGAACAGCTTTGAAATAGTAAATCGACAATAAAAAATCGTAAATCGTACATCAAAAATGTCACAAGACATTAACATAAAAATAAAAGATCGGGAAGGCGTTACACACGAAATTGTAGCGCCAACCGATATGGCAATGAACCTAATGGAAGTCGTACGTTCATACGAACTTGCACCCGAAGGAACCATCGGAATTTGTGGTGGAATGGCAATGTGCGCTTCTTGTCAATGTTATGTACATTCCGATCATGAGCTGCCAGAAATGAGCGTTGATGAAGACATGATGCTTGCCGAAGCGTTTTACGTAGAAGACAACAGCCGCTTAGGTTGCCAAATTCAAATGACTCCTGAATTGGAAGGTTTGGTGGTGGAGTTGGCGCCGGAGGGTTGATGACTTATATTACAGATTTATTGAAGTTTTAATATCAGGTTCATCTTTTCTTAAATTTTCTATAATTGTTTGTGTAGCAAAAATTTCGGAGTCTACTTTATAGATAATTTAAGAAAAGATGAACCTGATATTAAAACTTCAATAAATCTGTAATATAAGTCATCAACCCTCCGGCGCCAACTCCACCACCAAACCTTCCAATTCAGG
>JBCCLS010000103.1:0-8544 GCA_039026835.1 Bacteroidota bacterium
CAATAGTGCTGCAAAGACACTATTAAAGAAGAAAACAATTCTGCTTACGGTTCGTAATCTTTTCTTCTTTTGTTCGCTCATATATTAATTTTCCTTTCCAGCCTTGAATAGGAAGTCTTTCTCTGCTTTGGTAAGACTTTCATAGCCAGATTTACTAATTTTATCTAAAATGGCATCAATCTTTCGTTGTTTCTCTGATGCGGTTTGTGTAGCGGTTCGTTTGGTAGTAGAACGTTTTTTTTCCTTGTTTTTGTATACTGTTTTTAAAGGAGATTTCTTTTTTGGGGTAAAATACGATACCAATCGCTCTAAAAATCGTTCAAAACCAATGCCAATATCACTGCCTTTTTGAATGCGTTTGATGTAGAAATACCCGATAAATGCGCCACCTAAATGTGCAAAATTACCTCCAACATTTGTTCCGCCCTGAATAGATGCGATGTATGAGATGGTCAATAAAAGACCAATAATCCAATACTTTACAGGAAGTACACCAAATAGATTGACAACCAAATTAGGCGCGTAGGTTGCACCTGCTATCGTAATTGCAACGACACCACCCGAAGCACCCACAAGGAAATATAAAATTGGCTGATTTGCCAAAGCAGGAAATACATTGTAGGCAGTTAAAAATATAGCTGCTCCTGCAAAAATTCCATACGCATATACCGTAATAAATTGCTTTTCTGTAAAATAATACATAAAAATTCTTCCTGTAAAATACAATCCAATACAATTAAAAAGTAAATGCCAAAAACCTCCATGTACAAAGCCATAGGTAATGAATGTCCATGGTTTTACAATAAAGTCTCCCAAGTCTGCCGGAAGGGCAAATATATCTCTAAATATAGAAGATGGATATTCATTAAATAAATAGTAAATAGCGTTAAATACTATCATCACTAAGAAGATTGCAACATTAATAGCAATCACTTTTTCTGGGGCTTTAAAGCCACGATACATAATCAATAAACGCGTTTTCGTATCCATTATTAATTCCAACGATTTTTGTTAAACTGAGTTTTGTTAAAATACAACATTAATAAAAAGCCAAACAATGCGCCACCCAAATGCGCAAAATGAGCAATTTTTCCACTTCCGAATAAGCTAAATCCACCTGAAATTCCTCCTATAAAATCGAGCAATAACAATCCAGGAATAAAGTATTTTGCTTTGATGGGAATCGGCAAGAAAATCATCATCAATTCCATATTCGGATACATCATTCCAAAAGCAACTAACACGCCGTACAACGCTCCCGAAGCTCCGACAGCTGTTACATAAAAAGCAGAACCATTGTCAAATACAGCTTGCGGATCTATAATTCGATGTCCACTAACGATGCCACTATTCAATTGATTATAGAACCCTTCATACGATGCTTGAAATAGTTGATTGACTTCTGTCATGGAAAGTCCACTCTCTAACAATAAATTTTGTGCCGTATACACATCAAAATAGTTGACCAACGTATGCACCAAACCAGCGCCTACACCTGTAATCATGTAGAAACTGATAAATTTTACTCTTCCCCAGCGTGCTTCTAGTGCAGAACCAAACATCCACAAACTGATCATGTTGAATAACAAATGCCACGGATCAGCCATGGAGTGCATAAACATGCTTGTGATTGGTTGCCAAATCTCAAAATTTGAATTCTCAGGAAAATGCAACGCAACAACAGTAAAAATATCGATACCTCTTTGTCCTAGCAAGTATGTACCAAACCAAAGAATGACATTGATGATAATTAAGTGTTTGACGGTATCTGTAATGCGCATCATAATTTATAGAAATTTTTTATCTAAATCATCTACGCTTAAGGTGATGAATATGGTTTTTTGAAAAGGGGAAACACTCGGTTCTTTGCAAGCGAATAAGTTGTTGACCAACGCTTCTTGCTCTTCAGTTTCTAGTTTTTTTCCTGTGCGAATTGCCATGCTTTTTGCCAGCGATTTGACTAAAACATCGGTTTGGCTAAATCCTGTATCGGGAATTTCTCCTTGAAAATCGTTCAGCATTTGTTCGATGATGATTTGCAACTCACTTTCTGAAATGTTTGATGGAATTCCCGAAAGTTCAATGGTATCATCTGAGATGTCATTAAACATGAATCCTATATTTTCCAAGCTTTCTTTCACTTCTTTTAACAGTGCAATTTCACTGGTGGAAAATGAAAATGTTACAGGAAATAACAATTGCTGACTCACTGCATCACTAACAGTAATATTTCGCAATAATTGCTCATACAACACGCGCTGATGTGCACGATGTTGGTCAATAATGACAATTCCTGATTTAATAGAACTGACAATATATTTTCGGTGTAATTGATAGGTCAGCGTTTCTCTAGGCTCTTCATTCATGAACAAAGAACTTGTGACAGCTTCGGATTCAAATTCTATATTTTCTGTGGGAAACTGTGTGGTATTGGATTTGGATTCCAAACCAACATATAAACTTTCCCAACCTTCTGTAGATTCCTTACGGAAGTTGTTATACCGTGAGGGCGCCGCTGTACTTTTGGGTGTTTGTACTTCGTTCGCAAACGGATTGAAACTACTATCTACCTGAATTTTTGGTGCCGCAGCCTGCTTATCTTTGTAATTGTATGGTGTGTCTAAATTGGCATCGCGATCAAAATCGAGAATAGGCGCGATATTAAATTGTCCCAAACTGTGTTTTACAGTCGCGCGTAACATGGCGTAGAGCGAATGTTCGTCGTCGAATTTAATTTCTGTTTTTGTGGGATGAATGTTAATATCAATCGTTTCTGGATTGACTTCGAGATAAATAAAATAACTCGGCTGCATCTTTTCTTTCAGTAACCCTTCAAAAGCAGACGTAATCGCGTGATGCAAATACGGACTTTTTATGAATCGGTTGTTGACAAAGAAAAACTGTTCATTTCTACTTTTCTTAGCGAATTCAGGTTTGCCCACAAAGCCGCTGATTTTGACAATGTCCGTATCTTCCTGAATTGGCACTAGTTTTTCATTGGTTTTTCCACCCAAAATATTCACAATACGCTGACGGTAATTGCTTTTAGGAAGATTGAACAATTCATTTCCATTATGATATAACACAAATTTAATATCTGCATGCGCCAACGCTACACGCTGAAATTCGTCAATAATATGACGCAGTTCAACACCATCTGACTTTAAAAAGTTGCGTCGTGCAGGAATATTGTAAAATAGATTTTTAACAGCAATAGAAGTTCCAGTTGGCGTAGCAATGACTTCTTGGGTAATGAGTTTGCTGCCTTCAATTTTGATACGCGTTCCGAGTTCTGTAGCTTCTTTTTTCGTTTGTAATTCTACATGCGCAATTGCGGCAATAGAAGCGAGGGCTTCTCCGCGAAATCCTTTCGTATGTAAATTGAATAAATCTTCTGCTGCTTGAATTTTAGATGTAGCGTGACGCTCAAAGGAAAGTCGCGCATCAGTTTCGCTCATTCCAAAGCCATTATCTATAACGTGTATCAGTGTTTTTCCAGCTTCCTTGACAATTAACTTGATTTCGGTCGCCTTTGCATCAATTGCATTTTCAAGTAACTCTTTTACCACAGATGCAGGTCGCTGCACAACTTCTCCTGCTGCGATTTGGTTTGCAACATGATCGGGTAAAAGTCGTATTATGTCTGCCATGTATTATTTTCCTCTAGTAAATATTGATAGGTCGAAGTCAATAAAGTACAAGAAAATCAAGATGAGTATTGCAATGATAATAAGCAAACGTGTTGAAACCTCACGATTTCCTCGATGTCTACTGGCTTCGCGTGCTTCTCTCCAATGTCCTCCAAAATCATTTGAGTTCAAACCTTCTCTGTGTTTTACATATCTATTTTCGATATGATACACATTTCCAGTCTCTTTACCGTCGTAATAACGCGGCGTATAATTGAATCGTTTGTTCTTTCGTAACTTAAAAAATTTTCTTCCGAGTGGCATAGGCATAGAATTATATCAAAGTTACCGAAAAACTGAACAAAAACCATTCCCAAAACTATAAAAATTGTTAAAGTAGGTGTGAATTGTTGATAAAAAAAGCTTCCGATTTTGGAAGCTTTTTTGATTATCTGTGTATTGTTTGTGTTCTGTCTGGACCTACCGACACAATTTTGATAGGAATTTCTAATTCCTTTTCTAAGAAATCAATGTAATCATTCAATTCTTTTGGAAATTGTGACGGATCTGTCATTTGGGTTAAATCTTCTTTCCAACCTTTAAATTCCGTGTAGATTGGTGTTACATTTTCTGCTTCAATATTGTATGGCAAATGCGAGATTGTTTCTCCATTATAATTGTAAGCAGTACATACTTTTAAGGTTTTAAAACCAGAAAGTACATCGCCTTTCATCATCATTAATTGGGTGACACCGTTGACTTGTGTTGCATATTTTAAAGCGACTAAATCCAACCAGCCACAACGTCTTGGTCGTCCTGTAACAGCGCCAAATTCATGTCCAATTCGTGCCATTTCTGAACCAACTTCATCAAATAATTCTGTTGGAAACGGTCCTGAACCTACACGTGTTGTATACGCTTTAAAAATTCCGAAAACATCTTTTACTTTATTAGGCGCTACACCTAACCCTGTACAAGCACCAGCTGCTGTAGTATTGGATGAGGTTACAAATGGATAGGTTCCAAAGTCAATATCTAGTAAAGAACCTTGTGCACCTTCTGCTAAAATGGTTTTTCCGTTTTTCTGCGCTTGGTGTAAATATTCTTCGCTATCGATAAACTGCAATGTTTTTAATACGTTAACAGCTTCAAAAAATTCTTCTTCCAATTCTTGCAAATCGTACTGAACATCTGCATTGTAGAAATCAATCATTGCTTCGTGCTTATTTGTAAGCGCACGATATTTTTCTTGCCAATTGTCCAGTTCCAAATCACCGATACGAATTCCGTTTCTACCTGTTTTGTCCATATATGTTGGACCAATACCTTTGAGAGTAGATCCGATTTTTGCTTTTCCTTTGGAAGCTTCTGAAGCTGCATCAAGCAAACGATGTGTGGGTAAAATAAGGTGTGCTTTTTTGGAGATGATTAATTTTTCTCGAATATCGATGTTGAACTTCGCCAAACCATCCAATTCTTTTTTAAACACTACAGGATCAATCACGACGCCATTTCCAATGACATTGGTAGCGGTTTCATGAAAAATTCCTGAGGGAATGGTTCGTAATACATGTTTAATGCCGTCAAATTCGAGTGTGTGTCCCGCATTAGGTCCACCTTGAAAACGTGCAATAATATCGTAGTTTGCGGTAAGTACGTCAACAATTTTTCCTTTGCCTTCGTCTCCCCATTGAAGTCCGAGTAGTAAATCTACTGCCATTATATTGATAAAATTTGTGTGTTGCGAGTTTAGTCTTTAGTCTTCTTAGTTGCGTAAAAGTAGAGTGAGTGATTGTGGATGTCGATGTCAAAAATATCTTCAATAGTTTTCTTGATAATTTGAATTCTAGGATCACAGAATTCCATCACTTCACCAGAATCTGTTAGAATCACGTGATCGTGTTGTTTGTCAAAATAAGACTTTTCGTAGTGTGCCTGATTTTGTCCAAACTGATGCTTGCGTACCAAATTGCTGTCCAATAAAAGTTCAATCGTATTGTACAACGTTGCTCTACTCACACGATAATTTTTATTTTTCATTTTGATGTACAACGATTCTATGTCAAAGTGTTCTTCACTGTCGTAGATTTCTTGTAGAATCGCAAAGCGTTCAGGTGTTTTTCGATGCCCATTATCTTCTAAAAACTTCGTAAAAACGTTTTTAACAATTTCCTGATTATTTTCCTTCGTATTTTGTTGCATTTAGCTGAAGATTAAAAAACAAATTTACATTTATTTTTCAAATTTTGGTACATATTCGACTAGGGAATTTTAATGCAGTGCCCAGAAAGACCTATTTTCGAGCTTCTTTGCTAGTTTTGTTTGTTTTTTCTCTGTAAATACTGTAATTTTAAACAGTATGTTTCTGATTTTCAGAAATGTGTATTCTCCTAAATTGCATATAAAATTGTACTGTAATTTGCATTTTTTGTGATGCAAATTGTGATTGTTAGCATTATTTTTCGTGTATTTTGCCACGTAGCATTCGCCTTGACTTTTTAAAACTATATGAGGTGTGTGTTGTGTAAACCTATCTTTTAGGTATTCATACGTGTGCAAATAATGCCCTTTATTGAACAAATAGAAAATATTTTATAGCATCAATTAACCTAAAAACCAACCCATTTATGAAAAAAAGAACCTTCAAGAATCGACTTCAATTGCGTAAGTATACTATTTCTGAGTTACAGCAGCGAACCCTGCAAGGTGGAACAGATCCGCTTGGACTTGGATTTGTAATTATCACTTCTATCCGTGTTGCTACAAGTTTAGTGACCAATCCTCGAGTTTGTGAATCAGATCAAATCTCAAAAACATGTCCAGATCCTGAACCTGTAGATCCAACACAAATCACAACCATTCCGCCAAGTTGTGTGCGTACTGCATGCGATTTTAATTGTTAGTTCATGACGTCTTCATGACTACTGACGTATTTTCAATAATAGAAATATTTATTCAAAAAAAGTAACCAATATGAAAAAAAAGGAATTCAAAACTAAATTACAATTGCATAAAAAAACAATTTCCAATTTAGCGATTTCTCAAGTTCAAGGCGGTACCAATCCGACGATTGCAGTTGCTACTATAGAAACTATTGAGATAACGATTGATATCACCATTGCAACGCTTAAAACTCAACACAGAGCTTGTACCATTATTGCCACGTGTAATTGTAGTTTGCACTGTCCAACAACGACGAGAGAACCAGAAAAATGCAATACTGACTATTGCTAATCTAATGTTTTAAATATAGCGATATGAAGAAAAAAGAATTCGATCCTAAATTACAGCTTGGAAAAAAAGTGATTTCTAGTTTGGAAAGCTTTCACCTGCAAGGAGGAACAGAGGTTCCTGTAGACATTCCATCCGAACCTGTAAAAACTAAAAAAACAAAACGAACCGAACACGATGCTTGCACCATTATTGCCACGTGTTATTGCTCACAGACCTGCCCGGAAAAGTGCGATCAGTGCTAAAAATTTTAATTATTACTACTAGTTATTAAAGAAAAGCTGTCTTCACACTCCGAATCGTGTTGACAGCTTTTTGCTGTTGTAAAAATAGTTCCTGTTTCTGATGGTACGCCACTATAAATTTATTCGTTACCTTTCAATACAATTTAGAAACCGAAACAACAACTGTGCATGTTACCGAACTTAGATTTCAATGACAACGAATCCCTAGGATATTACACTACATTTGACAAATTATTTCGCAATTTTATATTACATAAAGCAAACGATGATCAAGATTTGACGATTGAAGTCAGCTTTGGATACAACGAAGGAAATTTTGAGCCAAGTGATATACAAGTTGCAGCACATGAATATTTAGTTACAAATGGCAACCAAATACTAGAGACATTGGTAAGGTACCTAAAGCAGCATGAAGAGTATTTTATGGAGTTTTACGGCAACTATATAGAAACTTGGCATGAATATACAACACGTCAAGGGAAAAAATCTAGAGCAACATACAAATATGGTTTTCCCGCTGTAAAAAACGCATATCAGCTGATAAATTATTTTACAATTTCTGAAATACAGATTAGTGATGAAGGAGCTGATGGCATGGCATGCATCAGTTTTATAGGAAGTTGTACGTGGGAAGAAGAACATGGTTTTGGAGCCGTATTTCACAAATCAAAATTGTTATTAGTTGGTGATAAAGATCACGCTTACTATGCCAGTTTGGATGAAATAGCAAAAGATGCCTTGCAAAAACGAATTGTACATTTTTTTAAGCTGGAATTGTTGCCAGATCGAAAGAAACGACTCTCTGAAGAAAGTGCCACAGTTCACGTAGAAAACCCGGAAGCGTATACAACCCTTTTTGATTGGTTAGTGCAGCACAAAATGATTTTTGGCTACCGAAATACACCTGTTGATCTCAACACGCAAGAAAAAATAGTCCTGCTGACACAAATAAAAAGACTCACCTTTAATGGACAATCACTTGAAACCATTCCCAGTTCGATACAACTTTTAAAAAGTTTAACATTACTCTCGTTTTCTCTTAACAAAATCAAAACAATTCCATTAGAAGTATGCATGCTTCCTTCGCTTCGGACACTTACTATTGTTCACAATCCGTTAGAACGTATTCCGAAACAACTCAGTATGCTTACAAATTTGGAATTTTTGACAATTAAGAACAGTGGCTTGCAGTTTTTACCTGAAAAAATAGGAACAATGCACCAACTAAAATTGATAGATGTAAGTTCAAATAAACTGACAGCTTTGCCAAGTTCCTTTGGAGAATTAACACAGCTTACACGACTGGTTCTTCACAACAACTCGTTTACAAGTTTTCCAGAAGTATTGCTAGGTTTACCACAGTTAAAAAATCTAAATATTTCGCTGAATCAATTAACAAGTCTTCCAGAATCCATCCACAAAATTCAATCGCTCACTCA